>DATBWK010000022.1:0-3307 GCA_036514835.1 Bellilinea sp. | reverse complement strand
CAACGTCATCCGTCCGCCTTTTTACTGGCTGCCCAGGCCTTACTGCTGATCTTTTTCGCCGTTTTTGACGAAGTCCACCTTGGTCGGGCTATGATCAGTGCGCTGGGCGTGGTCGTGCTGATTCTGGTGGTGTGGGTAGTTACCCGCAGCCCGGCAGTCAACTGGATCGCCTGGGTACTGGCTGTGCCTGCTTTCTTGCTTACGATCCTTTCTGCAATCATGCCTGGCTCCACCCTAATAGCCTTATCAGCGCTGGTTGAGGGGGTTTTGTATTTTTACGCCGCTGGCAGCATCATCGCCTACATGCTGGAAGACACACAGGTGACCGTGGATGAGCTATTCGCAGCTGGAGCCACATTTACGCTGTTGGCCTGGGGATATGCCTACTTGTATATGGTCGTCCAAATTTGGCTGCCTGGCAGTTTTGTCAGCCAACTCGACCCGGATCAACCCCGTACTTTCCTGGAGTTCTTGTCGTTGAGCTTTACCAACCTGTCAGCGACCGGTTTAAGCGACATTCTTCCGGCAGCCAAACTGGCGCGGGTGTTGGTGATGATGGAACAGTTCACCGGTGTGGGCTACGTGGCTGTTGTGGTCTCCCGCCTCATCGGACTCACCCTTCAACGGAGCGGGAAGAAATCCTAATATCATTTTCAGAATTATGGCTGGCGGCCAGGCAAATCAGCTGCACGCTTCAGTATGATCAACCGGCTGTTTTTATAATATGACCCACCCCTGACGCGTTCCGGTGCGCACAGCTTCGGTGCGGCTGGAAACTCCCAGTTTGGAGTAGAGCGATGACAGGTGAAATTTAACGGTGTGTTCGCTGATCTGCAGTTGAGAGGCGATTTCTTTATTGGCCAATCCTTCCGCCGCCAGCTGCAGCACCTGACGCTCGCGGGCGGTCAGCGGATCGAGCACCTCTTCAGCATCCCTCAACCCGGGCACCAATGCGTGATCCATCAGCCGGCTGACCAACACCGGTGATCCAACTACCAGCCCCTCCGCCAGTGCCTGCAAGGCAGCCGACAGCTCGTCAACTGAGGCTTCCAATGGCAGCAACCCCCAGACAGGCAGGTGGGTCAAATGGTCCGCGCTTCCGGCGTCGCTGGTGAGCAGCAGCACGGGAGGCGGTTCAGGCGGCAGGTCAACCAGCGATGCTGGCGAGGTTAAGACCAGCACATCCACTACTGGAAGGTCCAGCGGGTGCGCAGACTCAGCAGTCACCTCAATATCCGGCAATGCCTGCAAGAGCTCGCGCAGTCCCAGGCGCAAGGCTGCCGCGGGAGCGACCACACCGACCCGGATCACAAGAAGATCTCCTGCGGCACACCGGCGTTGTGCAGGAAAGCGCGAATCTCGGTTGAGGCAATGGCGACGCTCTGGTCACCGCCAAAAATCATGGCATTCAGCCCAATCACCACACCGGCGGCATTCAACAAGGGACCACCGGAATTACCCGGCGCCAGCTGCAAGTCGGAACGCAGCAAGGCTACCGAACGCTTCGGTGTTTTTGCCAATGTGACAGAAGAAAGCACGCCCGCGGTCAAGATGTTGCGCATACCCCACGGGTGGCCAAAAGCAAAAACGATTTCGCCCGGGCGAGGTAAATTTCCGCTAAACATTGCCGTGTGATAACCGTTTTTTGGAATTCGCAGCAGCGCCAGGTCAATTTCCGGATTTTGAGCTATCAACTTACCGTCGTACTCGCGGTCGTCATCCAATACCACGCGCAAGATACGGTTGTGACGGACGACATGCGCGTTGGTCAGCACCAAGCCGTCACCCGCTAATATGCCGGCGCCAGCGCCGTGACGCCCGCTGTAAATCACTGCCATGAACTGGCGGATTTTTCCGAGCAGTTCGTCCAGCGCCGGCGCAAAACGGTCAGACAAGTTCACCGCCGCTCTCCAGTCTTCACCCGCAAGACGGACGGTTGACCGCCGCGCAGCACCTCAACTGCGGTTGACTTGCCCACCACGTCACCCGTGAGGCGGGCAAACAGGTCTTCGTGGTCGGCGACGGGCTGTCCATCAAAACCAACCAGAATGTCGCCCACGATCAGGCCGCCCACGTCAGCCGGGCTGCCGCTTTCCACGCTGATAATCAATAGCCCCACTTTTTGCTCGCGTGCGAGAGTCTTAAGGGCGGCAGGTGGTATTTCGACCGGCTGGCTGCGGATCCCCAGGTAACCGCGGGTGATCGAGCCGTGCTCCGCCAATTGTGCGCCGATTTTCCATGCAATCTCAGCCGGGATGGTGAGTACCGCCCCCGGACCAAACCCGGAAGTGTTCAACCCGGCTACCTTGCCTTCTGCATTGACCAGCGGACCACCGGAAAACCCTGGATACAGGATGGCATCGGTGCGAATGTACTTTTCCAGGCTGCCATGCGGCGTACGGACCGGTCCGCCAACCGCACTGATCACGCCGAGGCTGGCTTCAAAGCCATCCCGGCTGGGTCGGCCAAGGGCCAACACCAGCTGGCCAATTTTGACTCCAACTGCCGCTTCCGCAGGGTCGGCAGCCGCTCGTTCCAGCTTCAGCACCGCCAGGTCGCTGCCCGGATCGCGCCCAGCCAGGCTGGCAGCCACTTCACTGCCATCGGCGAGGGTGATCTTGATACCCTCATCGCGCTCGACAACATGGTGCGCGGTCAAAATCAAATCTCCGGCAAACGCGATTCCGCTGGCAGACATGCGCCGGCGGGCATCCACCATGACGGTCGAGAGGCTGGCTTTTTCAGCCGCATCCGCCATGGCAGTCGAAAGTTCAACGAGTAAATTAGACATTTTTCCTCCTATTTATTTTAATCCAGTATAGCGGGCTGCAAGGCCGAATTCATCACCCATCCGACTAGCCTGGACCTGGAAAAACGATCAGGAAGGAAGCTGCAGCCGGTGGAATTTGCCTGGCTGATTCTTGTTCAATACCCCGTAAATTGTGGCAGAATAAACTGCTAAAGAAAAATCGCTGGTTTGTGATCTGTTTCAAGCGATAGAATGAATGTGGTCCAAATCAATTTACCCGAGCTTGTGCATCAAGGCAGATTTAATTAACAGTATGGATGAAAGGCGGATTATAGGTATGGAAGATTGCTGCTCGACGGGTTCACCAAAGGATGTGCCGATTATGGCTGGGTCACAGCCCCATCAACCTGCGAACCGGGTGGAAGCGCTGTGCCCGCAGTGCGGGCAGAAAGGCAAGTCTGTCCCCGGGCAAACGGTCAAGGCTATGCTGTCCGATTCATTAAGGCTGGTTGAAGCCAGGATGTATTATTTTTGCCGAACCGAGAGTTGTCCGGTGGT
>DATBWK010000021.1:0-12273 GCA_036514835.1 Bellilinea sp. | reverse complement strand
AACTGCTGACCGACTCGCACGCGTTCACCGCCGTCCCACCAGTTGGCATTCTTCTGGTCGAAGACGTCGTCTTGTTGCCCGGGGTTGGGAGTTCCCTGAGGGAGCGTTTCCTCGGTGGTCGCGCCCTCAGTTATGCTTTTTTTTGGCGCGCTTGCTCATCTTCCACATCCACCGGCTCTTCGCTGCGCTGACCGGCGGTGGAGCTGGCGCCCTGCAGACCCTCGATGCGGTCCTGCAGTTCCTCCATGCTGATTTCTTCCTGATGGAACGGCCCGCGGCGGATGCGGTGCGGCAGCGCCAGTTCGGCTGCCAGGGCAATGTCACGTCCGTTGATCGCCGTACGCCCGTCGAAGGCAGCCTGGGCGCGCGCGGCTTTGAGGATCACCAGATCGGCGCGGTGACCGTCAACGTGCAGCGAGGCGGTCAGTTGGGCAATCGAGAGCAAGTCGCGGCTGGCATAGCCAACCTCGTCAATTAGCCTGCGGGCATGCTCGATCTGACGGGACAACTCTTGCTCTTTGTCCAGGAAATCCTGGCGGAACTGCTCCGGGCTGGCTTCGAAGGCCAGGTTGCGTTCCATAATTAAGACGCGCTCGCGCGCCTCGCGAATGCCGTAAATTTCCACCGAGAGGGCAAAGCGGTCCAATAATTGCGGGCGCAAATCGCCTTCTTCGGGGTTCATCGTGCCTACCAAAATAAAACGTGCCGGGTGACTGAAGGAAATACCCTCTCGTTCGATAATGTTCATGCCCATGGCGGCTGAATCGAGCAGCACATCCACCACATGATCGTCCAGCAGGTTGACCTCGTCAATGTAGAGCAGCCCGCGGTTAGCGGCTGCCAGAACCCCTGGCTCAAAGTGACGCTCGCCTTTTTGGATGGCTTTTTCGATGTCCAGCGTACCCACCACCCGGTCTTCAGTGGCCGAGATGGGCAGGTTGATAAACGGGGTCGAACGGGTGTGATGCGGCAACACCTCGCCGCGCGCTGAGCGTTCACGGCATTCGGTGCACCAGGTAGATGGTCGTTCCGGGTCGCAGCCAAAACGGCAGTCGGTGACGACACTGACCTGCGGCAGCAGCGCTGCCAGGGCGCGCGCAGCCGTTGATTTAGCCGTGCCGCGTTCCCCACGGATTAATACACCCCCGATGCGCGGGTCAACAGCGTTGAGGACCAGGGCGCGCCGCATGCGCTCTTGCCCAACTATTGCGGTAAATGGATAGATGACGGGCATAATCAGTCGATTCCTGGATTACTAAGTTTGAACCTGCCGGATAAGTTTACCACCGCCAGGAGAATGCTAACAAGTGAAATCAGCGCTGCTCGATGCCATTAGAAGGTTGGTTTATAAGCCACTTCGCATTGGCCATATTTGGATTATTCGTACAAATCGCTAATAAGAAAAGCCATATTAGTGATTTGGGGTCAAAGTGCAAATAAGGAAATCAATATTTCCATTTTGGGGTCATCGTGTAATTATGGCTCAGCTATTATTAGAATTTGGCGGTTTTTGTATTAACCGCAGCAGGGACGTCTGCCCGGACGCCCCTGCTTTTTGAGCCAATACCCGTTTTGTAACAGGATAATGCTAAATTGTGCCGGTGACCCCCTGCGCGGTAAGCCAATCCTGGATTTTCCGATCGATTTGGTCGCGCACCGTTCGAAAAACGGTCAACGTTTCATCATCACTTCCTTCGAATTTGGCCGGATCCTCAAAAGGCCAGTGCAGCCGCATGCCCATGCCCGGGAAAATCGGGCATTTTTCTTCCGCGTTCGAGCATACCGTGATCAGGTAGCTAAAATGTTGTTTCCCAATAAAGGCGGCTAATTCCTTCGAACGCAGCACCGTAGTATTGGCGCCAATCTCATTCAATACCCGCAGCGTGTACGGATTCAGGCCTTTGGGTTCGAGACCGGCGCTGTACACCTCGAAATGGTTGCCAGCGCGCTGACGCAAAATTGCCTCCGCCATCTGGCTGCGCGCTGAATTGCCGCTGCACAAGAATAGAACCCGAGTCTTTTCCACGACTGCTCCTCTTTATTCATCATTCTACCTGCTCCTCATTAAAGTACGGATAATGCTTCATTATGGATTGGTTAACAATTTCCTACATAAGTGCTATTCCATTTCACAGGTTGTTTGCCGCTGGTAATTTTTTAATTTACCTTTATAATATTATAATTACCATATTCATCATAATAAGACGGGGTGAGCAACAATGAAGACTTTATGGGCAGGAATATTAGTTCTTGTATTCGTTTCTGGTTGTTCCACAGGAGCACCATCCGGGGGGAAACCCTCATCCAGGCAAGATATCCAGTCGGTATTCGAAATCCCTGCGGACCCTTACCAGGTGGAGGTAACAACCGACCCTGGTCAACTGGTTGAGCAAGTTATCCCGGAATCGGGCGGCACAATCCGGGCAACTGCCGCAGATGGCAGCATTTTTACCCTTGAAGTGCCTGCTGATGCCGTGGTTGTTGAGACGTTGATTCGAATGACGCCGGTCAGCGCCATCAGCGGCATGCCCTTTGGTGACGGCAGCGCTTATGCGGTCCAACTGGAACCCGATGGACTGCAACTCATCAATCCGGCAACCCTCACCATAACTCCAGCGGTGGAAATTCCGGTTGACCAGCAATTGATGTTTGGTTACCAGGGACAGGGTACAGATCTGATCCTCGCCGCACCAGTAGTGGAGTCGAAAGAAATCAAAATATTGGTCGACCATTTCAGCGGTTATGGCGTCACCAAAGGACTGCTGGCGGATATCGAGCCGGTGCGCCAACGCATCGGTGGCAGCGCGGAAGCCCGCTTACAAAGCCGAATTGCAGAAGAATTGTCCAGGGAACGCCAGCGTCAGCTGCTTGGCAGCAGTGAAGGTGGAACTGCCATCGACTTTACGTCTTATTTTAAGGAATATGAAGAGCAGGTGGTTAAGCCGCGCATTGCGGCAGCGGGTGAAAGTTGCGCAGCCGGGCGGCTGGCGCTTCAAACGGTTTTAGGGCATGAGCGGCAGCAACAATTACTGGGAGTTGCGGAAGATAATGCCAATTCTCTGCTGGATGCCGGGTTAATGGACACAGTTGCCAGTGTTTGCATGAAGGAAGAATACGAAATCTGCCGCGACGACCATGTGATCACCAACATCATACCCGCCTGGCTCGGACTGGAACGACAATTTCAATTACTTGGGATTGGTGAAGGCAGCCCGGCATTGGAATCGGCCAAACAATATGTGAGTAAATGCCTGCGTTTTGAGCTTCAATTCCATTCCGAGGGGATTTTCGATGACGGAGGGGGCGGCGGCTACGCTTCGGTGGTGGAAGCGAAAACCATCGTGCAATTCAATACGACCGACCTCAGTATGGGAGGTGAAGCTCCGCTCATCAACCAGTCCTATGAATTTAAACTCGAGGGATGCTCCGTCACCAGCCAACGTGGGGGAGACACATTCACAGTAATGAGCCTGGCCTACGATCCAGAACCAGCTTCGGTGGGTAAACCACAGGGCTCTGTTCGGGATTTCACGCTCAATTATTACCCGGGCAACACCAAAGAATCTGCCACCATAAAATGTGAAGACCAGCCCGCTTATCCCATACCGCCCGCACCGATGTGGTCTGGTATTTTCCTGGTGCTGCACGAAAGTGAAATGGATATGCAGGCAGGTGGTTTTGTGGCGAAGGATTGGGACATTATGAGCGGTGATTATTTGGC
Source organism: Bellilinea sp. (assembly GCA_036514835.1). GTDB lineage: Bacteria > Chloroflexota > Anaerolineae > Anaerolineales > Anaerolineaceae > Bellilinea. The sequence goes on along the minus strand of DATBWK010000021.1, from coordinate 8,552 downwards.
TAAAAAAGAATGGGTTCTGGATGACGACCTGGGGATCACCGAGGTTGGAACACTAAAACTGTACCATCGCCCGCAATAAGAGTCCCAAAATGGCAAAAAAGCGGGGAAGGACAACAATCCTTCCCCGCTTTTTTTTTACGCAAGAACCTGATTGAGGTTAATTCCGTTCGAAGCGCAACGGGCGCATGCCGTTGAAGGTCACCAGCAGTGAGACACCCATATCGGCAAGAACAGCCATCCACATGGTGGTCAGCCCCGCCAACGCCAGCAAGATGAAGATCGCTTTGGTCACCAGCGAAAAGGCGATGTTTTGCACCATGATGCTGCGGGTAAAGCCAGACAGGCGGAAGGCGTATGGCAATTGGCGCAAGTCGCTGGCCATTAATACCACGTCAGCGGTCTCCATGGCCTGGGCCGAGCTGGCGCCTCCCATGGCAATCCCGACCGTGGCAGCCGCCAGCGCTGGAGCATCATTGATGCCGTCGCCAACCATGACGACCTCGCCCACTTGGCTGCGCAGCTGTTTGACCGCCTCGACTTTACCTTCCGGCAGCAGCCCGGCCTGGACATTGTCCACGCCCAAAACCTGCGAGACGGAATTGGCAGCCCGTGGATTGTCGCCGGTGAGCATGGCGACATCTTTTCCAAGCGCTTTGAGATCGGCGATGACTTCCCGGCTTTCCGGTCGCAGTTCATCGGCTACCGCCAGGTAACCGCGAACTTTATCGCCATCGCATACCAGCATGGTGGTTTGTCCCAGCGCTTCGGCTGAATCGACCCACTCGCACAGTTGATCGCTATGTGGGTGCGACTCGTCGAACAGGCGGTGATTGCCAATGGTGGCTGTCTTTCCATTCACTTCGCCCTGCAGCCCGCGCCCCGCGATGGCTACGACCATCTCCGCCGGCGGGTAGCGCTCGGCCAGACCGCGTTTCTCGGCAGCGTTGACCACTGCCTGAGCCAATGGGTGACTCGAGCGGCGTTCGATCGAAGCAGCCAGGGCCAGCAGATCGTCACACTCGGCGCAGGTATCGTCGCAGTCGCAGGTCATGGAACGAGCTTGCGCTACTACCGGCTGACCAAGGGTTAAGGTACCGGTTTTGTCAAAAGCCACTGCCCGGATGCGCTGCAGCGCTTCCAGATGAACACCGCCTTTGATCAATACGCCGCGGCGCGCCGCGGCTGTAATGGCCGAAACGATGGTCACCGGGGTGCTGATAACCAGCGCGCATGGGCAGCCAATCACCAGCATCGCCAGACCGCGGTACAACCAGCCGCGGGTGCCGTCTGCCAGGTTGAGAAAGGGTTCGCCCATCAGTAGGGGCGGCAGAACCGCCACCAGCAGTGCCAGAGCCATCATGGCTGGTGTGTAATATTTGGCGAATTGGTCGATAAAGCGTTGGGCGGGAGCCCGTACCGATTGGGCTTCCTCTACCAGGTGGATAATACGCGCCAGGGTGTTATCCTGCACCAGGTGCGTGACTTCGATCTCCAGCGTGCCAGAGCCATTAACGGTTCCGGCGAACACCTCGTCGCCGGTTGTTTTTTCGACCGGCATACTCTCGCCGGTAATCGGCGCCTGGTTGATGCCGCTGCTGCCGCTTAATATCTTGCCGTCCATTGGAATACGTCCACCGGCTTTTACCAGAATTCGGTCGCCCATTTTAAGGAGTTCAACCGGCACGATCCTTTCGCTGCCGTCAGCACCCATTAATAGTGCCTGCGCAGGCGCCAGAGCTGCCAGATCGCGTAGCGAGCCGCGTGCCCGGTCGGCGGTGTAACCTTCCAGCGCTTCGGCAATCACAAATAAGAAAATCAGCGAAGCAGCTTCCGGAATTTCGCCAATGATGACGGCTCCAATGGCTGCCGCGGTCATCAAAAAATTGATGCTGAAGCCGCGGTTGATGATCAGGTTATTGATGGCGCTGCGGGCAATCGGGTAGCCAGCCAGCGCCAGAGCGACGATCTGCAGCGGATTGGTCCAAATCTCTGGAATGCCAAGCAGGCGCAGCAAGAAGCCAATCAGAATCAGTCCGCCGCCCACCAGGGCAAGTCGGTTTTCACGGGACGAGAATAAATACTTAATAAAGCCAGGGAAGAATTTCGCTTTTTGATTTTCAGGAGTACGTAATTCGGGCTGCTTCAGGCTGTATCCCAGTTTTTCAACCCGCTGACGGATGACGTCTTCCGCCACCTGCCCTTCGACCACCATTTTAGTGGTCGCCAGGTTGACCTCCACCGATTCAACGCCGTCCAGTTTGCGAACACCGCGCTCAATCGTCATAACACAGTCGGCACAGTCCATGCCCTCAATGAGATAGGTTTTTTTGTTAGTCAATAGAGTAGACTAAGCCTCCATTCGTATTTGGTGAGACACATGCTCCAGCCCGCGTTCGTACAGTTCGCGGATGTGATCGTCATCCAGGGCGTAATACACTACGCGGCCTTCCTTGCGGAATTTGACCAGGTTTAAGTTGCGCAGCAGCCGCAGTTGATGGGATACCGCGCTCTGGCTCATACCCAGCACCACTGCCAGATCGCAAACGCACAATTCGCGGTCTGAAAGCGCTGAAATCAGGCGCAGCCGGGTCGGGTCAGACAGCGCTGAGAAAATCTGCGCCAGGTGACCGGCAACATGGCTGTCGATCAGCGTTTGGCTGGCAGCGCGTACCTCATCTTCATGGATGATGGTTTCTTCACATGCGGAAACTTGTTTGGTCAACATTTTAAACCTTTGAATATATGAGCAAGTGTTCATATAATACACCCAAACGAGCACTTTTGCAAGTGAAATTAATAATGAATTATTGCGAATCGGGTTTAAGACTGTTTTGGGGAACTGTCACCCGCACCCGGGTGCCCTGCCCGGGCTGCGACTCGACGCTCAATTCCGCCCCGATCAGTTCTGCCCGTTCGGTCAGCCCTAACAGCCCAAAATGACCCTGGCGAGCAAACTCGTCCGGCATTTCCGGCACCACAAACCCCACGCCGTCATCCTGCACGGTGAAGCCGACTGAATCAGGCGCATAATCAACCACCAGTTGCACCCGCTGCGCTTGAGCGTGCTTGCGTGCATTAGTCAGCGCTTCCTGAGCCATGCGATACAATGCCAATTCAACCTCGGGCGGTAAGCGGCGCGGCTCGCCATTTGCCGAGTAGGCTACTTCCAATACGCCTGGCTCAGACGTCTCTTTTGCCAGCATTTCCAGAGCAGCCGATAATCCCAGATCTTCCAGGTAGATCGGGCGCAGTCCGCGCACCATACGGCGTAAATTGGTGATGGTCTGCTCGGTCATGCTTCGCACCTGATCAATGGAGGCGCGTTCCTCCGGTGTGTCAGCCGAATCCTGTGCCAGTTGCAAGCGCTGATTGAGGGCAATCAAAGCCTGCAGGGTGTCATCGTGCAGCTCGCGCGCCAGACCGCGGCGTTCTTTCTCCACCCCGTCCGTGATGGCGCCAATGTAGCTGCGCAGCGCATCCTGAGCCGATTCCAAATCTTCGGCTGTGCCGCTTAATGCATTTTGCAGGTTGCGAATTTCCGCGATTCCGCCAACAGGCTCGCGGATGGCGTCGAAGTCGCCGCGCGCCAGACCGGCAGCTTTGATCTCCAGCTTCTGCAGCGGTTGAACGATTTGCCGGGCGCCAAATAGCAGCGCCACCAGCGCAAGCACCAGCAGCGGCACCAGGATCAACGGCGCCGATTGAGTGGTGCTCAAAAACGGCGTGGCGATCTCTTCCCAATTTTCTTCCAGCACCAACGCCCAGCCGGCCTGCGGAATGTAGCTGAAAGCTGTCACCAGGTCGCCGTGGTGACCGGGCACAGTATTGACGCCGCTCTCGCCGGCCAAAGCCTCATTGACGCCCGGAAAGTCTTGCACTGGACCCAGCGTCGCGGCGTCGCCGGAGTAATACAACACCGCGTTGGCCTGGTTGACAACCAGCAGCCGCGCCTGATCCGTAGTCAAGATGGACGAAACCACCTGTTGAATCGCTGGCGCCGGAGAAAAACCGCCCACCAGCACGCGGCCGTCTGATAATTTCAATCCCGCCAACTCGAGGATGCCATCCGCCTGGGTATCAGCCATGAGGACCGCCCCATCCGGCTGGCTGGCTTTGACCTGAGTCCAAAATTCAACCTGACGTTCCGGCAAAGCCGCCAGATAATCCCCGCCGCTGCGCGCCGCTGTCAGGGCATCCTGCGCATCGAAAAGGCCCAATCCGCCCGTAAATTCGGCGTTGATTAAATCCATTGCCGGGTTTTCGCCGTCCAACGGGACGCCTGATTCGATTAATTTGGCGACCGTGCGCAAACTGTATACTTTATGATCCAGCTGCATCGAAAGCGCATCCGCCACAGCCCGCACGGCGCGTAAATTACGGTCGCCTACCAGTTGCACCATAGCCTGGTGGTGCAGCGACTGGCTGATAAAAACCACTGCCAACATCAAAATGGCCAGCGGCAAGATGGTTAATAGGAAAAATTGGAGGGTAAAGCCGCGCCAACGTAACCCGGGCAGCGGCAAAATTGGACTGGGTTCATTAGTCAACGTTAGAATCCCGGCTCATTCCCGGCCAGGTCCGACGGCAGCAGACCCAGCGAAACGCCGCGCATGACAGCCTCTGTCCGGCTGGCAGCCTGCAGCTTTTGAAAAATGTGCGCCAGATGGTTTTGCACTGTGCGGTCGCTGATATGCAGGGAAACCCCAATAGCCTTGTTGGTCAGCCCCTTGCCGGCTAATGTGAGAATCTCCAGTTCGCGCTCGGTGAGCGGCTCCACCATTAGCGCCGGCGGCTCAGCGCGAGTGATCAACCGCCGCGCCATGGCAGCATCCAGCACATCGCGGCCTTCAGCCACCTCCAGAACCGCGCGCACAATTTCCTCCGGCGAGGCGGTCTTAAGCACATAGCCGTTAGCGCCAGCGCGCAGCACCGCCTGCACGTAGGGTTCGTCGTCATAGGCGGTCAACACCAACACGCCGACCCGCGGATAGTTTGTATGAATCCAACGAGTGACCTCGATGCCGCTGAGTTCCGGCATCTGCACATCGAGCACAGCCACATCCGGCGGCTCCTGGTCGATCAGCTGAGTGGCCTGACGGCCATTGTCCGCTTCAGCCAGCACCTGAATTTTTCCGCTGCGTTCCAAAAACTGACGGATGCCCGCCCGTACAACAGCGTGGTCATCCGCCAGGATAACGCGAACCTTTGGTTCGATTTTGGCTTCAGTCATGGGTTGATTATAAATCAATCAACCCTCACAGGCACAGTTTCCTGGCTTTACCAGGAGTTCACCCGCTAGTACAAATCCGCGGCTTCGAACTGGCTGTTGTAAATGGAGGCATAAAAGCCGTTTTTGGCCAGCAGCTCTTCATTGGTGCCCTGTTCGACGATGTCTCCGTCGTTCATGACCAGGATCCAGTCAGCATTGCGGATGGTCGACAGGCGGTGCGCAATAATGAAGCTGGTGCGCCCCTCCATCAGCCGGTCCATGGCTTTTTGGATCAGCACCTCGGTGCGGGTATCCACCGAACTGGTCGCCTCGTCCAGGATCAGGATTTTCGGATCGGACAAGATGGCACGGGCGATGGTCAGCAGCTGCTTTTGGCCCTGCGACACATTCGAAGCTTCCTCGTCGAGCATCATATTGTAGCCATCCGGTAGCGTGCGGATAAAGTGATCCACGTTGGCGGTGCGGGCGGCGTCCATCACCTGCTCGTCGCTGGCATCCAACCGCCCATAGCGGATGTTCTCCATAATGGTGTCGTTGTACAGCCAGGCATCCTGCAGCACCATGCCAAACAGGTCGCGCAGACCCTCCCGGCTGAAGCTGCGGATGTCGTGACCATCCACCAGAATCGACCCGCTATTGATATCGTAGAAACGCATCAACAGTTTGACCATGGTAGTTTTGCCAGCGCCAGTCGGCCCGACAATGGCAATTTTCTGTCCAGGTTTAATCTCGGCTGAAAAATCATTGATGATGATTTTTTCCGGGTTATAACCGAAATGCACATCTTTGAATTCCACTAAACCGGCAACCTTCGTAAGCTGAACCGGGCTCTCGGTTTCCAGCGCTTCTTCTTCCTCTTCGAGGAATTCGAATACACGCTCAGCTGCGGCGGCGGTTTGCTGCAGCACATTCGAAACATTGGCGATCTGCGCAATAGGCTGGGTGAACGACCGCACGTATTGGATGAAAGCCTGAATATCGCCGACGGTGATGACACCGCGCACAGCCAGATAGCCGCCCAAAATGGCAACGCCCACGTAACCCAGGTTGCCAATGAACATCATTACCGGCATCATGAGTCCGGAGAGGAACTGCGATTTCCAGGCTGAATCATATAACGTGCCATTGTAGCCGTCGAATTTTTCGACGCTGCGCTTTTCGCCATTGAAGGCCTTCATCACGATGTGACTGCCGTACATTTCCTCAACATGACCATTGACATGTCCCAGGTAGTCCTGCTGCTGTTTGAAGTACTTTTGCGAGTTTTTCACTACCAGCATGATGAAAGCAGCCGATAGCGGCAGGATGACCAAAGCTACCAGGGTCATCATCCAGCTGATGGAAAACATCATTACCAGAACGCCAAGGACAGTCGTCACAGAGGTGATAATTTGCGTCATGCTCTGGTTTAACGTCTGGCTGATCGTATCAACGTCATTGGTGATGCGTGAAAGCACTTCGCCCTGGTTGGTGCCGTCGAAGTAACGCAGCGGCAGCCGGTTGATTTTCTCAGCAATGCTGGTGCGGAAGCCGTAGGTGATCTTCATCGCAACGCTGGTCATAATCCAGCCTTGTATAAAGCTGAAAATGGCCGAAATGAGATACAAACCGAGCAGTGTCAGCAGAATATTGCCGATATAGGCAAAGTCGATGCCGGTACCGCTGCCTTGAATCTGGCTGACGATGCCCTCGAACAGTTTGGTCGTGGCTTTACCCAGAATTTTGGGGCCGAGGATGAAGAATACCGTGGATGCAATCGCAAAAATCAACACGATGGCGATTGAGACGCGGTACGGGCGTAAATATTTCAACAGCTTGGCCATCGTGCCCTTGAAGTTGCGGGCTTTCTCGCCGCCTCGCAGCATTCCGGGAGGCCCGCCCATCGGACCGCCGCCCACCGGGGGTCGGCGTTGTGTACTTTGAGGACGTCCGGGGAACATCATATCGCCATCTCCTCGCGGGTTAGCTGCGAAGTCGCGATTTCACGATAGGTTTCGCAGGTCTCCAACAGTTCGGAGTGGGTGCCTTTACCAACGATCTCGCCTTCGTCCAGAACAATGATTTGTTCCGCATTCTTGATGGTAGAAATTCTTTGGGTAACAATGATCATAGTGCTCGATCCAGTATCCTGTTTAAGCGCTTTGCGCAGCGCTGAATCGGTCTTAAAGTCCAGCGCGGAAAACGCATCGTCGAAGATATAAATTTGCGGCTTTTTGACCAGCGCACGCGCAATTGCCAGACGCTGTTTTTGTCCGCCGGAGACGTTGGCGCCGCCCTGGGCAATTTCAGTCTGCAGGCCATTTTCCATATTCGCGATGAATTCGGACGCCTGAGCGATCTCGGCTGCCTTCTGTAAAGCTTCCGGGCTGGCAGTATCGTCGGCATAACGTAGATTGCTTTCGATGGTGCCGGAAAACAACATGCCTTTTTGCGGGATATAACCAATGCGGTTGCGCAAATCCTGCTGTGAGACCTCGCGAACGTCTACTCCGTCCACAAAGACAGCGCCGCCAGAAACGTCGAAGAAGCGCGGGATCAAATTGACCACCGTCGACTTGCCCGAACCGGTACCGCCGATAATGGCAGTCGTTTGACCGGGTTTGGCGGTAAAGCTGATATTGCACAACACATCCGCTTCTGCACCGGGGTAGCGGAAGGAAACGTCGCGGAATTCGACCACACCCTGGCTGGCAGCTACGAATTGGCGAGGCCGTACCGGGTCTTTGATCGTGGGTTCGACCTCCAGCACATCAGCGATGCGCCCGCCGGATACGGTGGCGCGCGGCAGCATGATGAACATCATCGAGAGCATCAGGAAAGAGAATACCACCTGCATGGAATACTGCAGAAAAGCCATCATGTCCCCCACCTGGATGGTCAGATTCGCCACCTGGCGAGCGCCCACCCAGATAATTAAGACGGACAGGCCGTTTAAGATCAGGGTCATGACCGGCATAAGCGTGGTCATCACCCGGCTGACAAACAGCATATTATCGGTCAGATCCACGTTGGCTTTGTCGAAGCGCTCCAGTTCAAATTTCTGGGTATTGAAAGCCCGAATAACCATCATGCCGGACAGATTTTCGCGGGTAACCAAATTGAGGCGGTCGATCAACCCCTGAATCTTTTTGAATTTAGGCAGCGACACCGTGAAGACCGTCAAGATGACTGCCAGGAGCACCGCCACAGCCAGACCGATGATCCAGGTGAGCGAAGGGCTTTTATCAACCGCGCGAATTACCGCGCCCACACCCACAATGGGGGCGTAAAACACCATGCGCATCATCATCCCTATCACCATAGTGATTTGGGTGACGTCGTT
>DATBWK010000020.1:0-5612 GCA_036514835.1 Bellilinea sp. | reverse complement strand
GCAGCCCGGTGTCCAAAAGGGTCAGGATGATCGCCTGATCGCGATTGGCACTCGGTCGCCGCATCACGAACTTTTTTCTCTCCTCGGTTTGAGATTCCCGAGAAAAGACACATGCCTTCAGAATCTTTTCAACGTCTTCTTTGGTAAAAGTTTCAACGGGATGCGTCTGAAATTTAGGAGCAGTGATTTCTATAGCAGGGTTGGTGTACTTGAACTCCACGTGCAACCAGCCGAAAAAGGAACGAAACGTCACCCACACATTGCGAATGGACTTGGCAGACAATGGCTCTTTACTACCATTGAAGCGCACCGGCTTGTACTCGGTGCGCAGCCAGGCCATGTAACCAGTAAGATCGGATGCCTGAATTTCAGTGACACTCCGATCTCCAATGTAATTCAACCAATGGTTGAGCATGTATTCGTAGGAGGCAATTGTGCGTTGGCTTAACCCCTCTGCTGTTTTGAATTTTAGGAAGCCGTCGATGGATTTTGCAATTGACAAGCCCGGCGAACTGCGGTTCATAAGAAATTCCTCCATTTTTGGAAAAATGTCTACCGCTGCGCGCCGGGCTAATGAAAAACCAGAGCCCGACGGACTCTGGTTTACTCTTAGTAGCGGGGAGTGGATTCGAACCACTGACCTCCGGGTTATGAGCCCGACGAGCTACCTCTGCTCTACCCCGCATCAATGTCCTATCAGTATACCACCCAAAACCCCTGTCCGTCAACCCTTCGCAAGTTTTCTGAGAAAACTCTAACGCCGTGCTTTGAACACCAGCCTTATGGGCGTGCCGGAGAATGGGTATGTCTTGCGAATTTGATTTTCCAGGTAGCGCACGTAAGTAAAATGCGCCAGCTTGGGATCGTTGCAGTAGATCAAGAACGTTGGCGGATCGCTGCGCACCTGCGTGCCGTAGTAAATTCGCAGTGAGCGCCCACTGCTGGAGGTAGCGTGGTGCGCGTCCTGAGCCTCCTGCAAAATCTTATTTAACACACCGGTGGTCAGGCGCGCCAGGCGTTCTTCCTGCACCTTGAGTGCCAGCGGCATCACCTGCTCCACCCGCTGACCGGATTTCGCCGAAATGAACAAAATGGGCACATAAGCGATGAAGTTCAAATCTTTGCGAATTTTATCGGTGTACAGCTGCATGGTCTCGTTGTCTTTTTCGACCGCGTCCCACTTGTTCACCAGCACCACGGTGCTCTTTTGCGCTTCAAGTACATATCCCGCGATGTGGGCATCCTGCGCGCTGATGCCTTCGACCGCGTCGATCATCAGCAGCGCCACGTCGGCGCGTTCAATGGCACGCATCGAGCGGATCACCGAGTATTTTTCTACCCCCGGTTCCACCTTGCCGCGCCGCCGAATGCCGGCGGTATCGATCAATGTCACCGCGATGCCGTCAAATTCCATTTTGGTGTCCACCGCGTCGCGGGTGGTACCGGCGATCGGCGAAACGATAGCCCGTTCCTCGCCCACGAGCCGGTTCAGCAGGCTGGATTTGCCAACATTGGGCTTGCCCACCAGCGCGATCTTGACTGAATCGTCTTCCTCTTCCGTTTCTTCCGGCGGAAATGCCTCCACTAACACGTCCAGCAGGTCGCCGGTGCCAGTGCCGTGCACTGCCGAGATCGGGTACGGTTCGCCCAGCCCCAGCTCATAAAAATCCGCGGCGCCCATGCGGAAAGTCGCGTTATCTGCCTTGTTGACCACCAGCAGCACTGGCGGAAACGGATTCCCGTCTACAGTTTTTTGGTTGCGCCGCAGAATCTGCGCCACTTCTTTGTCAGCTGGCGTCACGCCGCTGGCGGCATCCGTCAGTAACAGCACCACATCAGCTTCGCGGATGGCGATCTCAGCACCGCGTCGAATCTGATCGATATAATCGGCTGACCCAACTGATAGCGGCTCTTTCCCGCCGATGGTATCAATGCCGCCGGTATCGATGATATGAAAAGGCCGCCCATTCCACTCAGCCTCCGCCAGCAGCCGGTCGCGGGTAGTGCCGGGCGTATCATCCACAATCGCCAGCGGCTCGCCTGCCAGGCGGTTAAATAACGTGCTTTTGCCAACATTGGGCCGCCCTACCAGGGCTACAAACGGTTTTTGCATGATACTCCAGAATTATGGGGTCGGCCGCGGCGTTGCCACAGACGTACCCCGGGAAATGGTCACTTCGATGGTTTCCGGCAGCACCGATTCGGCGCGCAGTTCGGGAATCAGGATTTCAATTTCCGGTTCGAGCTGATAAGTGCCGGAAATGAATTGTGTCAGGTCGATCACCACCCGCACATCCGAGGCTTGTAGACGGTCCAGCAAGGCAACTGGGCCGGAAATGATCACCGTCACGTTGGTCGGCGAGACCACGGAGCGCAATCCGGGTTGCAACCCGGTGACCTCAACCGGCACATTGGGCAGCGTCAGGCTGCTTTCGATGCCAGCAATACCCACCCGCACCAACACTTCCAACTGGTCGCCAACCACCGAAACGCCTTCTGGCAAATCCAGTGCCAGCGACACATCCAGATCATCATCAGCGCCAGTGATATCCAGCGGGAAGGTTTCCACAAACCCCGGCAAGTCGCTGACGATCTGTGGGTTGGCTGAGAAAACTGTTACAGCCGGCGGGAACACCGAGATATTCGTCAAACGGTAGCCATCTGCCACCTGCCCGGTTACCACCACCTTGACCACCACGTTGCGGTAGCCAAATCGCTGTGATATCTCCTGGGTGACTGCGACCTCTTGTGGAACGATCGTCACGCCTGTGACAGCCCCCTCGCTGGCGTTCAATGCCACCAGTCCGATGGTACGGTTGATGGTCTGATTGGCCTGATTGATATCCAGGGTGGCGCGCACATGGGTAACTCGCTCCACCAGCGGCGCCGGCCCGGTGACAGTGACGGTTGCGGGGTTGATCACTGGATCGCCTGCCAGGTAGCCAATTGCCGGACTGCCGCGGGTCACCAGATCCACCGGCAGTTCTTTAACCGCCAGCCGTTCCAGCGTTACTGTGACAGTGAGGGGTGATTGTACCACCTTACGTACTGGGCGCGCCACAATCTGCACCTGAATCGGTAATGTGTAGGTGCCAGGTTCCAATCCAGACAGATCGACGACCGCCCGAACCGCGTCCACTTCGCTCAATGGCAGGTTCCAAATGGATTGTGGGGCGCTCAAAACCAGCGCGACGCTCGACGGGAGCGGGGAAGTGATGATCAGATTGGAATCCTGGCCGATCACCTCAACCGGTACGGTGGCCGGGTAATTCTTCTCGACGATCGGATCGTTGGCAGTAACCGCGGAAATCCACACCGCCAGCGCCAAAATAAAGGCAGTCAACAAGATCGGCAGCAGCCGCAACAATTTGCGCAGGGTGCTAAGCATCGCTGCCATCCTCCCGGCGCGGACGGGTCTCTTCATGAGTTTGGCCCGCCTTGCGGAACAATTCGAATGGCGTGCGCACCGGCGCAGCGGGTTGGTAGAACGCCAGTAAAATGTTTTCCAGCCGTTCGCTATCCAGGCGGCGGATCATTCTACCGCCATGCGCAATCGAAATTGAACCAGTCTCCTCGGAGACCACCACGGCAATGGCATCGGTGGCTTCGGAAGTACCCAGTGCCGCGCGGTGGCGCAGCCCCATCTGGCGTTCCGGTGAACGGTTGAGGATACCGCTGGAAGACAGCGGCATTACACACGCGGCAGCCAGAACTTCCCGCCCGGCAATAATAGCAGCGCCATCATGCAGCGGAGTGTTGGGATAGAAAATTTGCAGCAGCAGTTCAGGCGTCACCTGGGCGTTCAATTGCACGCCGGTGCGGGTGTATTCGCGCAATCCCTCGGCACGCTGCAGGATGATCAACGCGCCGTGTTGGCGGGCGGAAAGCCGCGCGCAGGCGCTGACCACCGCTTGAATGGTCTGCTGCATGGTTTCTTTGGAGGTAAAGGTGCGCTGCCAGAAAACCGGTTGTCCGGACCCTGCCCTGCCAAGGCGTTCCAGCCCGCGCCGAATCTCCGGCGCGAAAATGACCGGGATCGCCAGTACCAGGGTCGGCACCATGGTTTGGATCAACCAGCCAAATGCCGGCAAGTCCACCAGGCTGGTCAGCAGACTGAGCAGCACTACCAGCAGCAGCACACCGCGCAGCAGCACCATTGCCTGCGTGTCGCGCAGCAGCAGTAAAATGCTAAAGAAAACCAATGCGACCAGAAATATATCCAGTGCGCTTTGCCATGTGAAGCGCTGGAAAATAAAGATCAGTTCATTGAAGAAATCGGCCACAGGTTTCTCAAATCAATATTGAAGACGTGCTCGGATCAAATTGGGCGTAACACCCGGTCCTCGCGTAATTTCTTGAATAACATTAAAGTGCCCGCCGGCATGGATTCTCGCGCGGCGTCCTGCCAGGCGCGAACCCGTAAGGTTTCGGGCAGAATGCGCACATACCCCATTTTCTGCCACAATGAATCCTGCCGTCCCAGTTTCGGTGCTGCGAAGATTAAGGAAGCTTCGCATTGCAGGATCTGTGAAGCGCGTTCCATCTCTTCAATAAGCACCGGAAGGACTTCTTCAGTGGGCAGGTCAGGGTCGATCACCATTTCCGTGGCACGGGAAACCAGGTTTTCCACTTGCCAGCCAACCGCGGCTTTCAAAGTGCCGTCCACTTTGAGCAGCAGGTAAGCTTTCTCGCCAAATTTTTCCATAATGTCCTGGGACGTGAGCGGCGTGGACGGCTTTTCCACTCCGTTGATCAACCCGGCAATTTCCGCGGAATGCCGCGGGGTGCCGCGGATGATGGTATACCCGCCGGTTTCGCTGGCGGTTTTTACCGTTTCTTCCCCAGCAATTTCGGTCCCTGGCATGGTAGTCTTCCAGGCAGCGACCACCTGGCGCCAGGTATCTTCGAAGCTGGCTACATTATTAATAACCACTTGCGCAGCTTCCGCTTTCATCTCCTGCGGCGGCTGTGCTTCGATGCGCTGGAATGCGTCTGCTTTGGTCATGCGCCGGCGTACGGTCAATCGCGCCAACTGCACATCCTTGGGGGCATAAGCCACCCAGATCGAATCGCATTTCTTGTCCAGCCCGGCTTCCAACAGCTTGATGGCTTCGATTACGATAACGTTCTGCGTTGAGCGCTTGACCAGGAAATCAATGGCCTGATCGACCAACGGATGAACGATCCCTTCCAGCACAGCCAGCGCCTGCGGATCAGAGAATACCAAGCGGCCTAACCGGCTGCGATCGATTTCACCGTCGTGATTAACAATCCATTTACCGAATTGATCGATGACTGGTTTATAGCCTGGAGCACCGCGGGCATACGTGCGCTGCGCCAGAGCATCGGCATCGATACCGTACGCGCCTAAATGCTCCAACATCCGGCGTACCACACTCTTGCCGGTACCGATGTTGCCGGTTAAACCGATGACGTATTTGCCCTCCCACTTGCTCAATGTTGACTCCTCTCAAGGGTCGCGGACAGTTAATACGGGCCTTTATCATTTTAACTTTGGGCTGCAAGAATGTCAAAGGGTTCTACCCACGTCTACCTTGCACTTACCTTCCAGACTGCGCCTGCTTAAGCGGGTCTGCTCCGTCGCACGCAGA
>DATBWK010000019.1:0-6384 GCA_036514835.1 Bellilinea sp. | reverse complement strand
TCCATACCCCAGAAGGTAAAAAAGAGGGTGACATCAATGCCATTGCCGAGAGCTGCCCAACCCATAACCAGCGCCGGGTAGGCCATATCCAGGTCGCCCTTGGAACAAATAAATGCAATTTTGCGTTGTTCAGATTCCATTTATATATCTCCGCTTTTCCAAATAATGAATTAAACGCAGCCTTCCGGCTTGCCAAGACCGGCGATCTTGGCAACTTTCTTTGCCGGGCCTTTGGGGAAAAACGCGAATAAATCTTTGGTCGTAATGCCCGTGCCCACCGTAATCTGGCGCAATGTTGGTGCTTTACCGCTGGCCAGCCCGGTCGTTCGGCAGTAGTCAATGATCTTCCAATGTTCGGTGGTCAATACTTCGATCCCTTCCTGTTTGGCCAGGATTTCAGCAATTTCCTTGGTCCATTGGGTAGGATCCGTCATAAATCCTTCTGCATTGAATGCAACGTTCACAAGATCAGTCATTTCAGTCTCCTAAATTATTTGATTTAACAATTTCAAATCGCAAGATGAGGCGATACTTCGTTAATCGGATGTTACGCCAGCCGAAAGTTGTTGTTTCCCGACCATGCTAAATTTGTTCGGCAATGGAACCGCGATGCCTTGTAACATCATGTTCCAATATAGAGTTTTGAACGCTAATTTACCCCAGTGATTGATCATTGTTTCGCCAAGGAGAGTAAATGGTCCCACAATGGGCAATGGATACTTACCAGGGAGTGGTTCCTGGTTATAATCAAAATCGATCAAAACGCCTTTGTTAAAACCAGACTCGATGTAGCAGCTGGCATGTCCGTCAAATTTATGGGATACCGGTTTTCCCTGAATATGTTGAAGAATGTTATTAACGACAGTTTCCATTTGAAAATGGATAACGGCTCCGGCTTTGGATGTTGGGATATTGTTCGCATCACCCATTGCCCAGATGTTTTCCCATTTTGGCGATTGGAGCGTAAATTTATCTACCGGAACGAAGTTTAATTCATCACCCATTCCCGATCGCTTAACAAATTCTGCGCCCATATTCGTCGGAATGGTAATAAGCAGATCGTAAGGGATCTCGCGCTCGTCCCACGAAGAAATAACGTTTCTACCTGTATCAACGGTTCCAATGTTGTAGTCTGCTTCGACATGGATATTTTTCCGTTGGAGCATGGCTCCTAAAGCATTGGCAGCAATGGGTTTGGTGAAGGCACCGGGTAAGGGAGTTGCGAAAACCAACTCAACCTTATTGCGCATGCCTCGTTTTGTGAACCACCAATCAGCCAGGAAGAGCAGCTCAAGCGGTGCTACCGGGCACTTGATCGGATTTTCTACGACATTGACAACAAACCGCCCGCCATCCCAATTCTTTAGATGTTTACCAAGAGCAGCTGCGCCTTCGTATGTATAAAAGTCAAAGATATTTTTCCGCCACCCGCCGCCGTCCAATAATCCTTCTGTTTGTTCAGGATGGATGTCTACACCGGTAGCAATTACCAACTGGTCATAAGAAATAGTTTGACCATTAGCCAACTTAACCCGCGATTGATCAGGTTCAACCATTTCGATCGTAGAGATAATAAATTCCACTTTTTCGGGAATGTATTTACGTTTGGGTTGGATCACATCTTGTTCAGTGTACAAACCATACGGCAGAAACAAGAACCCTGGCTGATAATAGTGTTTTTCATCTTTATCCACCAGAACAACTTTCCACTGACGCGAATCTAACTTCGACGCCATCTTTCTGGCGATCATCGTGCCAGCAGTTCCCGCTCCAAGAACCAAAAATGTTTTCATTCAGTACCCTCTCTAGGCTAATTGAGTAAGATCTGCAATTTTTTGCAATCGCTGCATAAATTGGGTGCGTTCACCCAGAATGCTTTCCACCGCGTGGGCTGCTTTTAATGCCCAACCTTCCATCTGCTGCCATTGTTCACGGCTCACCACGGCAACTTCCGCGGCGGCAGCCTCCAGCAGATCGACCTGGATTCCGTAGCGAGCCGATAAGGTCGAGGTCCAGAGCAAGTCGGTCGGCTTGGTGAACACCTGCCCAACCAAAAACCAGCCAACCAGCGCCCCATTGCCATGTATCGGCGCAGTAACGGCGGTCAGTCCAGCGGGACCTACGAATGCGGTATCCGGGCTGGCGGCAAAAGCCTGCCACGCCTGGTGGAGGTCATTCAGTCCGGCAGCTGTACCAGTCACCATGCGGCTCAATCCCACCTGGGCGCTCCATTCGGTCACCGGCACACCGTTGACGTCCAGAACGATGGCGCTCATCTGGCTGACGCCGGAAAGCAGATCCTGGATGGTTTGGACGCAATGCACCGGGAAGACAGTGCTGGAATCAACCGGGATGGCTTCCTGTGCACGTTCCCCGCTCAACAGACGCTCGACTTCCTGAGTGGTAAAGCGCCACTGGGAACCGACTTTAATGCCTTTCAGACGGCCATCCTGCAGCATGCGGTAGATGGTGATGCGGTCGACCTTAAGAAGGTCCTGAACTTGGCGGGTGGTTAGTATGTCTGTCATAATTTGTTATAAGAATATATAGCTTGATATAGGAATGATTATAAGAAGGCGATCCGTTTTCCATAAGTGTGATTCGTCACAAACAAACTGCAGAATGTCACATATTGTGAAGCAACCAGCGTGTGTACCCTTATTATGTGACGTCATCCCCGCCCTATTGAATTGCCGGCCGGGGATGCTACAATAAATCTGACCGGTGGGGTCTAGCAGATAATCAGGAGGATACCCATGGAAGTTATCTCCCGCGCCATTCACCAGGAAATGAATTGGACACAGCCCAACGCTTTCAAGGAAGAATACGAGCTCAAAAGCGGAGCATCGCTGCTGGGAAGCCTGCATTTTCGCTCATCCTGGGGTACGTTGGCGGTCGCAGAAACAGCCAATGGCTGCTGGACCTTCAAGCGGGTCGGCTTTTTCGCCACGCGGGTGAGTATTCGCCGCTGCGATTCTGAAACGGAGGTGGCGTCATTCCGCAACAATACCTGGTCCGGTGGGGGCACGCTGGAAATGCCGGATGGGCGCCTTTTTCGAGCTTCTACCAACTTCTGGCAGACGCGGCTGGAACTGGCGAACGACCGTGACGAATTGATTCTTAGCTATAAGGATATCGGCGGCCTTTTTAAACGCACGGCAACTTTGGTAATCGAACCGGCGGCAGCCAGCCTGACTGACCTGCCCATGGTAGTGATGCTTTCCTGGTACCTGATGGTTATGATGTACCGCGACTCAACGGCAGCAGCCGGTGCCACGGCTGCCATGGGCTAAGATTAAATCGCCGGCATGTGGCAATGTTAATTAGGTGAGTAACGGACGAAGTCATCGGACGCATTGGTGCTTGAATTCGGTATAATTCAACGATTAACGCATTCGCCGATTTATTGGAGAGTTCACATGCCCTTGGCCCCCGGCCTCACCCACCAGATCGTCATCACCGTCCAAGACAGCGACACAGCCCGAGCAGCCGGCGGCGGGACGCTCCCCGAGGTCTTCTCGACACCGCGGCTGGTCTCTTTCCTCGAAAAGACCTCGCACGAAATGATCTTGCCGCACCTGGAGGAAGGTCAGACCAGCGTGGGCACCATCGTGAATATCGCCCACCTGGCAGCCACACCGGTCGGCATGCAGATCCGCTTTATGTCGGAGCTGGTATCCGTCGAAGGGCGCCGCCTGACCTTCAAGGTTGAAGCCTGGGATGAAGTCGAGAAAATTGGCGAGGGGGAGCACCAACGGTTTATCATCGACCCGAACCGTTTCAACCGCCGCCTGGCTGAAAAGCAAGCACTCATCCAAAAATAAATTCTAGAAAATATTAATTGGTCTTTTTTCCCTACCCTTCTCGCCGCAGCCTCGCACAACATGAATCGCGCCTTCGCTCACCTCTTCGACAATGCCATTGAATATTCTATTGGCCGTTATAAACACTGGCGTACTCCCAACCAGTTCCAACATATCGCTCCCGGCGCGATCAATTGGGAAGTCAACACCCCAGAATCCTTTTTCGCCATTCCGCCGGAACCGCCCGACTTGATTTTCGAGCAGCCCTATGTGTTTCATGGCGAGCGGGTGCGTTCATTATTTGCCTTCCCCAGCGCTTACACTTCGCCGGACGAGGTCAACAACACAGTCCGCGGCCTGGCCGATTTGCGTGCCCGCCGGAAAAGCCGCGCAGCTCTGATATTGGTGCACGGCTACATGATGGGCAGCTTCGCGCCATTGCGGTTATTCGGCGAATTGACCGCCTCTCAGGGCGTGGACATTTATTACATTTCGCTGCCTTACCACATGCAGCGTGCGCCGTTGGGCACCTGGGATGGTCAATACAGCCTGAGCTCAGACGTTGTGCGGTCGATCAATGCCTTCCGCCAGGGGGTAATGGACGTGCGCTCGCTGGTTACCTGGATTCAACGGGAAGTTCGTCAGCCGGTGTTTCTGGCGGGTATGAGTCTGGGGGCTTTCACTTGCTGCATGGCTTCGGTGGTCGACGACCGGCCTACCGGGCTGATCAGCTTATTGGGCGGCGCGGACCTCTCGGATATCGTCTATGCGGGTAACTCGTTCTACCTGATCCGGCGCGGTTTAACCAGAAATGGGATATTCCATTCGGAATTAAAGGAATACTGGGCTGGCATCAGCCCGGGTAATTTCCGCTCGCGCTTACCCAGGGAACAAATAGTGATGGTCGCCGGCGAGCATGACCCGATCATTACCCCGCAAAATGCCGCGGCGTTGTGGCGCGCCTGGGACGAACCGGATATCCACTGGCTGCCATGCGGGCATGCCAGCCTGAGTTTTTACGCCAAGCGCGTAGGGGATGTGATTTTTAACTTCATCAATCGCCGATTGGATGAGGTTGAGGCTGAAAAACAGGCAGTTCCGGCAGTCGAATCCCGTCAAATATAATGCGGATGCGGCGTCTAATAAAACGCCGCATCCTTTTCCATCTCATCCAACCCCGAAGGAGAGTATTACCTCTTCTTTTCGCTTACCAACCCCCATAAGCGTTTCCAACCCTGCTGCCACTCCATCCGCTTTAAGCGATAAGTGCCGATCACTCCATTCGGAAGGAACAGGACCAGGGCAATGAAGATAATGCCAAAAACCAGCGGCCAGCGCGCGCCAAACCACTGGTAGAAAAATTGGCCGACAATTTGCATGATGCCCGCGCCCAGGATCGGACCTATCAATGTTCCGACCCCGCCGAGAATCGTCATAATCAGCGCATTAATGGTGGTGCCAACCCCCACCATGGACGGCGTGGCTCCCATATTCCACAGCGCGTACATTCCCCCAGCCAGCCCAGCAATGACTGAGGCAACGATAAAAGACATGGTGCGATAGGTTACCGGATTGAAACCGATCATCCGCACCCGGCTCTCATTTTCCCTCACCGCTACAAATACACGGCCGGTTGGAGATTCCACCACTCGGCGGGCAACCAGGTACATGAGGACGCAAAACGCCAGCGCTACAAAATAAAACAACAACCGATGTTGGGTCGGGTTGATCCACAATGGAATCGGAACACCGTGCAGTCCCTCATCCGCACCGGTCCACTTGCTTAGATCGGTTGATTTAGACAGAATAAACAACGCGTCTGCCATCGCCAGCGAGATCATGGCGAAATAAATACCTTTCACCCGGGCCGAGACCAGACTGAATAACAAACCCAGTAATATTCCGGTCAGGATGACGAGGAGTATGCCTGCAAGCAGCACGAGAACCTCGGTGATATTCACACTGCCAATGGTGACGATGTAGGAAGCCGAAATTTTTGCACCAACATACTTAAGAAACAGGCTTATGGCGTACGCGCCGCCGCCAAAAAAGGCCGCATGTCCGAAAGAAAGAATGCCGGTGTAGCCAATGAGCAGGTCATAACTCAGGGCATAAACTGCCATGATAAAGAAAACGATGAGTTGCCCCTGCCAGAATTTTGAAGGTCCTTCGATAACTGAAGTTCCAGTGAACCAGGCGAAAAGGAAAGGAAAGAGGATAAACACCAGCAGGATTACAATCGCGACTCCCTCGCCGCGTAAGGCGTGGATCAACCCGCTAGATGGTTTGGGAGCAGTTGTGGTTTCTAATTTTGCAGCGGTCATGGCTACTCCTTCTTCCCGAATAAACCAGCCGGGCGGACCAGCAGCACAATCGCCATGATTATGACTGTAGAAGCTTCAGCAATGGCGGGAGATAAACTGAACTTCAATGCAAAATAATCACCAAATGCCCTCGCCAGCCCTAACAACAAAGCCCCAATCGCGGCTCCGCTGAAGCTGCCAAGACCCCCAATCACCACAACAATAAAGGCTTGCAGTTGATAAGCATCTCCCATATTGGGCTGCACCGGAATAAATGG
>DATBWK010000018.1:0-14993 GCA_036514835.1 Bellilinea sp. | reverse complement strand
AGAACAATGAATAATAATTTCCTGACCATTTTTCCCCTTTCTTTCAAGCTGATGCAGGTAACCGGAATACCGGTCGTACAGAAAAGGTTGCAAGCTTTGTTCCGGTTTTAGGGGAATCAAGGATTATGTACTCTGGTAGGTTGGGTTGAGCGATTTTTTCCGTGTCTATTATTAAAAACGTCGTCAGCGAAACCCAACATCACCTGTGGTTCCGTGTCCTCTCCCACAGGGCGGTCTGTGACCGACTGAAGGGAGTGACACTGATCGCTGTTTCTGTAGCGGCGATCAACGATCGCCATGCCGTACTGCAGCAGTAGTAGCTGATCGAGGGGCGGGTTGACCATCCTCGGACTTCGTAACGCCCCGCTCGCGTCTGTCGGCTGTAAGGGCGAGGCAAGAATAATTATCATGGTCTGCCAGTCACGCTAAAGCCTCGCCCACCCGAGTGGAGAAGACAAATAAAACCATGGCACGGAACGAGCGAGCCCGCTCCCTACGGCTGCTGGGTGGTTTCATAATCGATTAGGGTCTTCCCCGTGGGCTCTGCGTCTCTGTGGTGAGGCTATGGCTCCGTGGTGCTCAATTTCCGGAAAAGCGGGTTAAAATACAAGAGCCACCGAAGGGATTCGGACCCTTGACCTGGCGTTTACGAAACGTCTGCTCTACCAACTGAGCTACGGTGGCGGTCGCGGCTGATTATACAGTACGCCTGCCAAATCGACAAGGAAACCCGCACCGCCGGAAATCATTGCCATGAACATCGCCATGCTCTCTTACCACACCTGCCCGCTCGCCACCCTGGGCGGCAAAGATACCGGCGGAATGAATGTCTACGTCGCCGAGCTCACCCGCCACCTGGGGCACTTAGGCGTGCATGTGGACGTGTACACCCGCTCGCAGAACGAGCATGTGCCGCACGTGCTGCACGACTTGGGCTATGGCAACCGTGTGGTGCACATCCCGGCTGGGCCGGAAGTGCCGCTCCCCAAGCCGGAGCTGGTCAATCACATCCCGCAGTTCGTCAGCGGGATTCAGGACTTTGTCGCCAAAAAGGGTCTGCACTACGACCTGATCCACAGTCACTACTGGTTGTCTGGCGCGGCTGCCGAGCAGCTGCAGGCCAGCTGGCAGGTGCCGATTGTGCAGATGTTCCACACCCTGGTTATGATGAAGAACCGCATCGCGCGCCGGCCGGAGGAGATGGAAGGCGAGTACCGCCTGGAGGGCGAGCAGCGCATCCTCAAACTGGCGGACCGCATCATCGTGGCGACCCTGGCTGAGCAATCTCAACTGGAATTCCTGTATCGCGCCGATGCATCCAAGTTGGTGATCATCCCGCCCGGCGTGGATACGGCGCGTTTTTACCCAATCCCCAAGGATGAAGCCAAGGCTGCCATTGAATTACCGCCCAACGAGCAGATGATCCTGTTCGTCGGGCGTATCGAGCCGCTCAAAGGGGTGGATACGCTGCTGCGGGCGCTGGCCTACATCCGCTCCACCAACAACTTGGACTGCTGCCCTCATTATTTAGCCATCATCGGTGGCGACCCGGAGGTCAGCGAAGACAGCCTGAACGAAGAGATGGGGCGCGTCCAGGCGCTCAGCGCCGAACTTGGGCTGAGCGACATCGTGCTGTTCCTTGGCAAGCGTTCGCAGGAGTCGCTGCCGTATTACTACTCCGCCGCGGATGTGGTGGTGGTGCCGAGCCATTACGAGTCGTTCGGCATGGTTGCGCTGGAAGCCATGGCCTGCGGCACGCCAGTAGTCGCCTCGCAGGTCGGCGGATTGGCCTTCCTGGTGCAGGACGGCGTCACCGGCTTTGTGGTGCCCAACGGCGAACCCGAGCTGCTCGGGCAGCACCTCGTCGAGACACTGCTGGATCCCGAACTGCGCGGGCGACTGGGCAGCCAGGGCGCTGAAATTGCCCGCGGCTACTCGTGGGATACCATCGCGGCGCGCATCATGGGGGTGTACAACGAGCTGCTGAATGCCTCGCCGCACGCCCACGCCGAGCGCCGCCTGCCGCACATGATGTGACCGGTCGTTGAACTAGATAAAGATCTTCAACAGCACGATCAAGGTCACCAGGGCAGCCTGCCAGATGCCCAGCGCAGCCCACAGCCGCTGCACCTTGAACTCAGCGCGCAAGATCAGGTAGGCGATGGCGAAAACCAGGCCGACCAGGGCGAAAAAGCCGGTGGCGTAGAATAGACCGGCGTACAGGTCGATGCCGGCAGACTGTTCGACCGAATGATTGATGAAGAAGCGGTTGACCCAGCTGGCCATGAAGGTCATCAGGAAGAATTTGACGCCTAACGGCAGTACCGGTTTCCACAAAGTCGTGCCAACCAGCGTGATTAGCACCAGAATCAGCAGCGTTCCCTGGGCATCAAGGTCGATCCCACCGAGCAGTTGGATAATGTACAGCGAGTGCCAGAAGAACTGGCCGGCGACCATGCCGGCAATGGCCCGGGCGCTTTCGGTGCCGCGTGAGTGGGTGCTTTTTTCCAGGGCAAACACACCCATAGCCAGCACCAGGGACAGGTAGATCAATAACCCCTCACGGTTAGCGGTGGTATGGATCGGCTGGATCAGCATATCCATCATCAGCGTCAGCGCCAGCAGCAGCAGCGCCGGGATCAAGCCGTCAGATAGGCGGGTCGTCAGGTCCTTCGGCAGACGTAAGTGCCGCAGGTCCAACGGGTGGGCGGCAGGCTGCGGACGCATATGCACTTTATCAGCGTTGAAGCTATTGGCAGCTTCCAGGGGTTCCTGACGAATGGCGGGTTCTGGGGAGAGGTTTTTCTGCATGGTTGTCTCGCTATCTGCTGGTGGTCAGGGCGCCCGGGAGTTGGGCCGCCCTAAGGATCTTCTGATTTCGGCTTGCGGGGTTTCAGGCTTGCGCCGCGCTGGACGATCTTGCGTCCATAACGGCCTTTCAACTCATCCATCGCTGCCAGGAGCCGTCGTTCCTTTTCGGTGGGTGTATCCCACAGGGAGGGCTGCCAGACTTCTTCCTGCAAACCGCTTACCCCCACCCCGATCAGGCGAACCTTGCGCTTCCCATCCCAGATGCTTTCGAAGAGGTCCAGCGCCGCGCGGGAGATGACCGTATCCTGGTTGACGGCTTGCGGCAAGGTCAACTGGCGCGAGTGGGTGGAGAAGTCTGGCCAGCGGATCTTGAGGCGCACGGTGACGGCGGTCATGTTCTTGCTGCGCAGGCTGAAGGCCACGCGCTCGGCCTGGTTGCGGATCACCTGGCGAATTTGGGCGCCGTCGGAGATGTCGCGGTCAAAGGTGACTTCCTGGCTGATGGATTTGACGTCATGTTCAGGTTCAATCGCGCTGTTATCGATGCCCTGGGCGCGGCGCGAGATGTCGTGCCCATACTTGCCAAACAACTTTGCCAGATTTTGCTGTGGTTCGCGAGCCAGGTCGCCGATGGTGTGGAGTCCCAGGCTTTTAAGGCGTTCGGCGGTTTTAGGTCCCACTCCCCACAATGCCTGCACCGGCATCGGCGCCAGAAAGGCGGCTTCCCCTCCGGCTGGCACTTCCAGGATGGCGCACGGAGGTGTGACTCCGCGGTGCCCGGCTTTGCCGGCGTCGGTCGCGATCTTGGCGACCAGCTTATTGGAAGCGATTCCGAGCGAACAGGGTAAATCCAGCTCGCGGCGTATGGCTTGTTGGATATCTCGTGCAATTTCCACGCCAGGTTTGGCCAGATCGGTCACATCCAGAAAAGCTTCGTCGATGCTGACCTGCTCGATCAACCCAGAAAAGCGACCCATAATGGCCATCACCTTCTTGGAGTACTCGGAGTAGTGGCCGTGATCACCGGAGATCAGGATCAGCTCGGGGCACATCCGCAGCGCCCGGCCAGTCGGCATTGCGGAGCGCACACCGCACATACGGGCTGCATAAGAGCAGGAAGCCACCACGCCGCGGGACTCAGGCCGGCCGCCGACTGCGAAAGGTTTACCGCGCAGTTCGGGGTGCCGCAACTCCTCCACGGAGCAGAAGAAGGCATCCAGATCCAGGTGAATCACTTTTCGGGAAGCCATGAACCGCATCTCCTATATTAATGACAAACCGTCCTGGCAGAATTTACAATCACTTATCAATAAAAGTCAGGGGAAAAGAAAAGGAGGTTGGTGGTTAAAAAATCGCTGGCAGGAGCGATTTTTTGGAAGATGGTTCGTGGGAAAGTTAGAGAATCAGCCCTGCGGCGGGTTGTCAAGACGCAGCCCGTAGCCGCGTACGGTGAGCAGGTACTCATGGGTTCGATCCAGGCTCGCCAGCCGGTCGCGCAGACGGCGCACCAAGGCGTCCAGCGCCTGTTCCGACACGCCAGCCGATTCCTCGTCACCCCACACCGCCCCCACCAGATCCTGGCGCGAAACCACGCGCCCGCGGCTGTTGTACAGGGCTTCGAGCAGCCGGAATTGCGGCACGGAAAGAGCTGGATTGACTTCGCTGCCATCCACCCACACCCGCCGGGAAAGCGGGTCCAGTATCAGCCGGTTGTTTTGAGTTGCGGCGGATTGCAGCGGCTCAGGGATGGGAACGCCCGGCCCAAGCGGCACGGTCGAGTCGGAACTGAGGAAGACAAAGTGTTGGATGGCGGCAACCTGGATCAGATCGCCGTCTTGCAGGAACACCGGTTCTTCGACCAGGGTGCCATTGCGATAAGTGCCGTTTTTGCTGGCCAAATCCTCCAGCGCAACGCCGTCTGGTGTGATGGTCAGGCGCGCATGGTAACGCGAGACCTGACGGTCAGGGATCACCACAGCGCATGTGTCTTCCCGCCCGATCAGCAGTTCCTTTACGATTTCCCACCGATTCCCATTGAGGGGCCCAGCCTGTCCAATAAGGATCGGCAGGTCGACATTTACCGACTTCATCCTTCCCCTCCTACCCTGAATAATACGGCCGGTCGCGGCCTGGTGTACGGTATAATATAACAAATTATCACATTTTTGTGTGGACACAGCACAAAAATTGCCTGATCCAACGCCGAGAAACAGGATCAGCTCATGAAGGCAAACCCAGACAGGGATCGTTAATGCCAGTACCCCTCAAATCAGGGGACATTCTGCGCGGTAGATACAAAATCAAGCGCATCATAGGCCAGGGCGGGATGGGGTCCATCTACCTGGCGGATGATACGCGTTTGGAAGGCCGCCAATGCGCCCTGAAGGAAGTCGAGCACGACAAATCGATGCCGCCAGAACTGTCACGGGAAGCTCGTGACCAGTTTTTACGCGAGGCGACGGTATTGGCACGCCTGGATCACCCCAACTTACCCAAGGTGAGCGATTTCTTCTCGATCAGTAACCGCGATTACCTGGTAATGGACTTCATTCCCGGCAAGGACCTGCGAGCCTTGATCAGCGAGGCTCACCAGGAGGAGCGCTTTTTGACCGAGGCGGATGTGCTGGATTGGGCTAACCAGCTTTCCAATGCTCTCACCTACCTGCACAGCCAAAACCCGCCCATTCTGCACCGCGACATCAAGCCGAGCAACCTGAAGGTCACACCAGATGGGCTGATCAAGCTGGTGGACTTCGGGTTGGTCAAATTGTTGGCTCCAGGCGAGGTTACTATTACCGTGATGCAGGGGCAGGGAACTGCGCTGTATACCCCACTGGAGCAATACGGCGGTGACAGCGGTCACACCGATGTCCGCAGCGACGTATACGCCTTTGGCGCCACCATGTATCATTTATTGACCAATGAACCCCCATTGGATGCACGCGACCGCTTCCTGCGGCCAGACCACTACATTCCACCGCGCCAAATCAATCCGGATATCAGCGCCAGAACTGAACGCGCCATACTATGGGCGATGAGTTTGCACCCGGATGAACGCCCCGACTCGATCGAAATATTCCGCCAAAGTCTGGCAACCGACCGGTTGACGCTGGCACGGATCACGCCGGGATCTAATTCGCCGTGGAATTTCCTGAACTACCCGCTGGAACAGTCGCTGATCGCGATTACGCTTGGCCTGACGCTGGTCAGCCTGCTGATTACTTTGCTGCGCTAGCGCCGTTGCTGCGAATCCGCTTGAAGCGCTTTTGCCATAACCAACCCGCGCCCCAACCGACCAGAATGCCAATGGCGCAGGCAATGAGCACGCCGACCGTCCCGCCGCTGGCGAACCAATTGATGGCTTCGAACCAGCCGGTTGCCAGGTACAAATAAGCCAGCATCCCGCCGACCACTGCCATCAAGCCCCAACGCACGCCCCAACGCAGCGAGACCTTCTTTTGACCGATGCGGGCAATCCCGGCGGCACTGCCCCAGATCAGCAGGAAGGATAGGAACCAATCGCCACCGCGCGGAATGGACGATCGGGAATCCTCGACTATCTCAGCCGGGGTCGGCGAAGGCGCAGCGGTGGCAGTCGGTTGAGGGGTTTCAGTTACCGCGGACGTTGGATTGACCGGCGTGAACCCTGCACCGGCCGCACCTGTCAGGTTCGACCTCAATAATTGCGAGGTGGTGGCTGGCTCCGAAATCACGCGGATCTCCAATTCTCCCACGTCGGTAATTACATAGGCGCTGCGGGCGATGCCGTCGACTGTGGTGGTTTCCTGGAATTGTTGGGTATCGCCGTTTTCACCGCGGATCGAGAAGATAAATCGCACCACCGTCCCATCCGGAACCGGGTTGCCGTTCGTGTCGTAAATTACGCCGGTCTTAAGCGGGATAGTGTCGCCAATGCCAAATACTGGCACGGTGGTCGGTTCGGGGGTGGTGGTGCCGGTAAATGGCGCAGGTTCCGGCAAATCAATCGAGAGGGGAATCACCTGGGCGGGGTCGGGCGAGGTAGCTTTGATAAGGTCATAACCGACGCCCGGAACCGAGACTGGCAAATCCCCGACCGGAGAAAGTTCATGGAATAAGACCCGAGCTGCCACGTCCATAAAGGCGTCAATTTTGGAGTAGATGCCAAAGTACGCCGTCAATTTGGCGATATCGGTGGCGTCCAGATAATAAGGTGCGTTGAAGGCAAATCCGACGACCTTTTTTTCACGGATTAAATCCGAGCGTTCCGAGAGCAGACGATTAACCGCGTTGGTCTCCGGACGGGCTACGGATGAATCCTGCATGACGAAGATCACCCATTGAGAGGCATTGAGGTTTACCCCCAACGCCGCGGAACCTAACGGATCGTTCAGGTAGCTGATCAAGTCCTGGTAGGAGTAGGCGTGGATCATGGAGGCGTTTATTTGACCGCCTGCACCCGGGCCAAATAGCCGCACAATCGAATTCTTGAAAGCATCGACTTCGATGAAAGCTTGCTCAGCGCAAACACTGCACTGCCGAGAAGTGCGGACATCAGTGAAGATGATCATTTGTTCGCGGGCTGCCGGCGGGCTGGGCAAAGCAGCTTCCAGGTTGGCTTCATCCGGGCTGATCAAGGTCACCGCGCGCCGGGCAATTTCAAACGTAGTTGGCTGCGACCGGCCAACCTCTGCCAGGAAGGCAGTGTCCGGCAGGACTCCATCCAGCGTGAAGCTGGGATATAGGCGGATTTTGAGCGCCAGAATACGTTCAACTGAGCGGTCAACGCGCTCCGCAAAGGCCGGGTCCTCCCGATATTTTTGGGCGAAGGACTCCAAAGTCTTGATGATAGTGGTTTCACTATCGGGGTCGATGGACTCGACAAAATTGTTCAAGTAAAGCAGGTCATTGCCAGCCAGGAAGGCGTTGCGAGCCACGCTGCGGGCGTCGAAAGATTGCATGGTCGGGTCGTAGAAGCGCCGGACCGCATCGCTGCCCAGGTTATCACTGACCACCAAACCCCCGTCACGGTACCAATCGGCGATAGGCTGCAGATTGAGAACCTGCTCCAGGGCTGCCGAGTCCAGGCTGACAGGTGGGGTGACATCGCGAATGTTGTCGCGCAGCCCCTGGTAGCGAATATGAGAAACGAGCAGGCCGTCCGCACGGGAAAGCCGGTCCGTCAGCGGGTCGGTGACGGCAAAAAACGGGGCGAGATCCACCTGTTTTAATTGCTCGAGCGGCTTGCGAACAGTGGCAACCTCTTCCTCTGGCAGGCGGTCGGAACTACCGCGTCCCGGGAAATGCTTGGCGATCACAGCCATTTCGTCACGGCTGCCCAGGTGGAGGCCGCGAATATAGGCTTTGCCCATTTCGCCCACCCAGAACGGGTCGCCGCCGAAGGTACGGATGCCAAGGTCATCGCTGTTGAAGGAAGGTGGCACGTCCAAAACATCCAGCGAAGGACCGATAAACAGGTTGAATCCGATGGCGCGCAGCTCCTTACCCATCACCAGGCCGGCTGCCTGCGCCAGCTGCGGGTCCCAGGTTGCGCCGATTGCCATCGGGCTGGGAATGGCGGTCAAGCCATTGATGATCTGGTCAGTCGGATAGAGATCGCCTTCCTGGGAAATTCCGACAAACAACGGGATGTAAGCAGGGCTCTCAGCTACCGCCCCGGGACCTGCAGCGCTTTGCGTCCAGGCAATTTCATGCAGGCCGCGAACCAGATCTGCAGCCCGCGGAACCGTATTGGTTGGGCCGACGAAATTGTCATTATCGGCGCGTAATACCACACCGCCAATGGCATGTTCGGTGATTAAGCGGTAGATGCCGGTATTGGGACCAATTTCCGTACCCTTGAATGACACCAGAAATAGCTGCCCGATGCGCTGTTCAGGCGTCATGTTAGCCATCAAGTTGCGAGCTTTACCAAGATAATCCTCCGGCGGCTCGCTGACCTGCGCCTTCACGGTCAATGGAGTTGAAATGGTTAACAGGATGGCGAGTAAAAGGCACAGGCTGATAAACCGCTTCATGTAGTTCCGCCTGATTGCCGTGATTCTCCGCCGCGACTGGCTATCAGCGCCTGGTGGACTTCCGGCTGGATATTGCCACCTGAAATCACCAGGGCGGCTGGCAGGTCGGGGATTTTACCGGTCATCAGGGCTGCCAGTGTGACCGCGGCAGAGCCTTCGATAATCTGGCTGTATTTCTGCCAGGCGAAGACGATGGCAGCGGCAATGTCGTCCTCGTTGACCAGGATAAGGTCATCCACCACCTGCTGCACCAATGGAATAGTCATGGAATCGGCTTCGATTTTACCGGAGAGCCCATCAGCCAGGCTGTCCCACTCGGTCACCGATTCCTGGCTGTGCTTATTGAACAGGGCATGCATGACAGCCGTTGCTTCGGATTGGACGCCAAGGATGCGGGTTTTGATATTGCGCGCCCGCATGGCCAAAGCTACGCCGCTGATCAGCCCACCGCCGCCCACCGGGACAACCACAGTTTGAACGTCAAATGGCTGAATTTGATCGGCAAGTTCCAGCCCAATGGTGGATTGACCGGCAATCACGCGCCCGTCATTATAGGGAGAGACCCAGGTACGTCCAGACTCGTGTGCGAACTGTAAACCGGCTGTCTCCGCTTCAGTGTAACCGCCGGGTACCAGGCGGACTTCAGCACCGAGATCGCGCATGGCCTGCACTTTGACAGGCGCAGCATGATCGCTGGCAAAAATGACGGCTCTGGCACCCATTTCACGGGCGGCATAGGCTACCCCCTGCCCATGATTGCCGGCAGAGGCAGTCACCAGACCCAGCTCACGCTCCCAGGGCAGCAGCGTGGCGATTTTGTTCATCGCGCCGCGCAGTTTAAAGGAACCAGTTAATTGCTGGTTTTCCCATTTGAAATACGCCCGCAGGTCCGGATCGAAGGTAACCGGTGTGCGCACCGTCCACTCTGCCAGGACAGATTGAGCATGGATCAGCCATTCAGCGGGAATCATGCCTGACCTCGGATCGTCAGCCCGAGCCGCGGATTATCCGTGATCAACCCGGCAACGCCAGCATGGATCAGCCTGCGCATAATAAAGGGGATGTTGACCGTCCAGGCAGTCACCTGACGGCCTGCTGCCCGCTCGCGTTCAATCAAGTGCTTTGACGTGTCCAGAAAATGCGGATGCAGGTATTCTTGTGCCACCTCGCGGCTCTGTGCGGAGCGGCTGGTCCGGCCGGCTAGGCCGGGACGAGCCAATATAGCCAGCGGCACGGAAGGCAATATATTATGGATCGCGAGCAGGTTGGATGGCAGGAAGGACGAAAAAAGAACCGACTGTTCCAAATGACCAGCCCGGACCAGTTCAGCGGCCTTTTCGGGTAATCCATCCTGCGGCGAGTCATAGTTGGTCAACTCAATGTTGATAATCAGCCGGTCTCCCAGCATTTCTAAGACTTCGGCCAGCGTCGGGATCTTCTCCCCTTTGAAGGCGTCCCCTTTCCAAATGCCAGCGTCAAGCTGCCGGAGTTGTGTAAGGGTCAACTGGTTTACACGCCCGTGTCCATCAGTGGTGCGGTCGACGGTCTGGTCGTGGATGACCACCACCTGGCCGTCTGCGCTCAATTTTGCGTCCAACTCAATTCCGTCCGCGCCGTGTTCCTGGGCGAGCCGGAAGGCTGCCAGGGTATTTTCTGGCGCGTAAGCGCTGGCGCCGCGATGCGCAAAAATCAGCGGCCTGGCCGTTCCTGTGCGCATTAACCCAACTCGACGAAATAGGATTGGATCGCGCGGTCGATCAATTCAGGAGTGGACTCAGCTTCTTTACCCAGGTAACGCGAAATATCCACGATCTGGTCGCACAGGTCGCGCGGGTGATTGGCGCGCAGCTTGTGATTGCCTTTAATATAGAATTCCTGCAGCAGGTAATTGACGCCCTGATCGTTGTATTTGACGTGTTTCTGCTCCGCGACTCGTTTGAAGATTTCTTTGAACTCGTCGAAGGAAGGGTCCACAATTTCGATTTTATGGCGCAGGCGGCGCAAGAAAGCTTCGTCCACCAGGTCGCGCGGCGGCAGGTTGGTGGAGAAAATGACCAATACATCAAATGGCACTTCGAACTTGCGACCGGTGTGCATAGTCATATAATCGATGCGGTTTTCGAGCGGCACGATCCAGCGGTTGAGCAAGTCGCGCGGGCGAACCTGCTGACGGCCAAAGTCATCGATCAACAGAATGCCGCCGTTTGCTTTTACCTGGAAAGGTGCTTCATAATATTTCAAAGTGTCGTCAAAGACCAGATCAAGGCCGGCCAAGGTTAACTCTCCGCCGGTGACGATAAACGGGCGGTGGATGTGCACCCAGCGCGGATCACGGCGGTTGGCAGCCCGCAGGGTACCAGTACCCCAGGGCATGGTATCTTCTTCACCGGTCAACTGGTGATTAACCGAGTCGAACAATTTAATGACCTGGCCGTCCACGTACAATGCATACGGAATGAACAGGTTTTGCGTGGAGATCATGTTGCCCACAGAACGGGCAACTGTAGTCTTGCCATTGCCGGGAGGGCCGTAAAGGAAAATGGAGGTGCCTGAATTAACCGCCGGACCAAGACGCTGGTAAGCCGTTTCGGAGAGTACCATGGCCGAAAGTACCTGATGCATTACGCGCGGCGTCACCTGCATATGGCCGCGGCTTTGAGCGTGAATTGATTCAATGTATTTGGTCAATGGCACTGGTGCCGGGCCGGCATACTGGCTGCGTTCCAGAGCCTCGCGGGCGCGGGCAATTCCTGCACCGGTAATGGCATAAACGTACGCGCCTTCGCCCAATCCCATTTGCGAAGATCGGACTTCCAGGGATTTCTCGCGCTTGAGAGCTTCCAATATTTGATCCAGCACGCCGGTGAAAGGAAGGGCGATTTCCTCGGCCAATTTAAAGCCGCTCATGTAACCCTGGAAGTAATAGATTTTCAGAACCAGGTCTTGCAGCCAGAGCGGGGAAAGGCCGGTGTCATCGACACTGGATATAGGCGCCGGATTGAAGGCAACTTGAGCCGCAGGGCGGGGAGCATTGACTGTAGATCGACCAAGGACAGCCATTTCTTTTCTCCTGATTGTTGGAATTGTGGGATGACGCAGTTATTGAGGTTGTACAGAAGCAAGCTGAAAAAGAATGAAATTAATGCTTTAGCCTTCAAAGATTATAGCATGCCCGCCTTGTGTTATCACAATTTGTCCCCTATAATCCTCTCGATGAATGTGACAGTTCTGATCCCAGCCTACAACGAAGTCAAGACCATTCGCGAAATTATAAAGCGGGTCAAAGACACCGGTTTAATCCACGAAATTTTGGTGGTGGATGATGGGTCAAGCGATGGAACCCGTGAAATTCTTCAAGAGTTGCATGACCAGGGCGAGGTAAAGGTTATTTTCCACGAGAAAAATGGCGGAAAAGGCGCTGCCCTGCGTACTGGAATTCAGAACGCCAGCGGCGACGTGATCATTATCCAGGACGCAGACCTGGAGTACAACCCGCATGAATACCCCAACCTTCTCAAGCCAATCCAAGATGACATCGCGGATGTTGTTTATGGATCAAGGTTTTTAGGCCAGGCCCGGCGGCCAATTTTGTACTGGAATATGGTCGCCAATAAAATTCTGACCTTCGTCACCAATATTCTATACAACAATATCTTGAGCGACATGGAGACTGGTTATAAAGTCTTCAAGCGCGATTTAATCAAGGATATCCCTTTGCACGCCCACCGTTTTGAATTCGAGCCCGAGTTTACGGCCAAAATCCTCAAACGCAAGTTCCGCTTGTACGAGGTGCCGATCGCTTTTTACCCGCGCGATTACAGCGAAGGCAAAAAGATCAAAATGTGGGACGCCTTTGAAGCGATGTGGGCGCTGATCAAGTATCGGTTTGTGGATTAACCCGCCGCAGATAGCGCAATTGCACCAGGATCGTACCAATCATCGCTAAAACAATCCCGAAAATATCAAGGGTTGTTAGACTCTCGCCCACAAAGATCCAGCCCAGTATAGCTATGAAGACCGTCATTAAATTGGCAATGATGGATGTCTCTGAGGCTTGCAGGCTGCGCTGAGTGTAATTCCAGAGGGTGAAAGCAAAAGCGGTGTTGACCACTGCCATCCAACCAATGGCTGCCCAGTTTCCCAGGCTGATGGTTGGAATGCCTTCGGCTGCCAACCCTACACCGAGCATCATCAGCGCGCCTATGACCATGCTAATCGCGGTAATTACCAGCGGCGGGATGCTGCCCAGGCGGTTCAACTTGCGCCCCATGATGGTACCAGCCGCATTTGCCAGCATGCACACCATGGCGATGGCAATCCCCAAACCTGCGCCGCTGGTGAAGGCTGGCGGGTAGAAAAAAAGGGCAATCCCCGACAAATTCAGGATAATCCCAATCCATTGCAGGCGCGTAGGTGCTTCAGACAGCAGGAAGAGACCAAATCCGGCGACCGTGACGGTAGTTAAGTTGATAATCAAGCTGGTGGTCGCCAAGGAAAGATACACCAGACTCAGGTATTGCGCGCCTTGTGCCACTGCGTAAAAAACGACACCCAAAGCCAGCAGCTGCCCCCACTGTGCACGATTAAGGTTGCGAATAGCTTCGATAGACCTGCGGGTAAATAGAAACGGTACCAGGCAGGCAGCTGCCAGGGTGTACCTTAAGCCGGCAAAGGTCAATGCCGGTACTTCTTTCAGGCCAAAGCGGATCAGCACCCAGGAAGTTGACCACAGAACGGTCACCAGCAGCGCGAGGCCTATCGCTGCCGGTCGGGTTGGATTCTGGCTGCGGGAGGACGCACCTGCGTCAGAAGGGGAAATAGTCTGAGCTTCCATCCGGCGGGGTCAATCCGGCGTGCCGCTGGCTTTCAGGTCTTTCACCTGCAGTTGCAGCGACGTGCGTCCGTTGTACACATTGGTTTCAAACTGGTAGGCCAGGTCGATTCTTTTCGGCAGTGTTTCTGCCAGATGACCCAGGCGGAAGGCGATGGCATCGAAGAAAATATTTCCATCGGTCACGGTAAGCTTTAACGTGCCTTTGTCGCCACCCACCGCTTTTGCCTGAGTCCATTTCAAATTTCGCGAGCAGAAAACGGGCTCTGGGTTGCCCTGTCCGGTTGGCTGCAGCATTTCGAGATAATCCAGCAATTCCGGGTGCAGCTCAGTCAGGGTCACCTCATGGTCGATTCGGATGACCGGACGCAAATCCCGGCTAGACAATTCCTGCCAGGCAATCTTCGCCAACCGCTCCCGCAGTTGTTCAAGATGCTCCGCGCGCACTGTAAAGCCAGCAGCTAAATCATGACCGCCGTGTCGAACCAGAATGTCGGCGCATTGGTCGAGTGCTTTTGTGATGTGGAAACCAGCGATACTGCGGCAGGAAGCCCGTACCGCGCCATCCACCCAGGTTCCAACAATTGCTGGCCGGAAAAATCGTTCAGCCAAACGCGAGGCAACCAACCCGACCACCCCAGGATTAAAATCTGGATCGAGCGTGAAGAGCATGTATTCTTCTTCTGACTCCATGAGTTGCTGCTCGGCTTGAGTCACCATCTCACGGGTTTGTTTTTGCCGTTCAGTATTTTGATCGTCAAGTTTTTGACTAAGCCAACCGGCCTCATTGATATCGCGGGAATATAAAAGGGAATAGGCTGCAATGGCAGATTCGAGGCGTCCGGCGGCGTTTAGACGCGGCGCCAATCCATAGCCGATATTGCCGGTGTTGAGCGTCATCAAATTGATGCGGGCGGCATTGGCCAGCGAGGTTATTCCCTGGCGTTGTCCCTGGCGCAAGCGATGTAATCCTTTGCGCACCAGCAGGCGGTTTTCTCCGACCAGCGGCACCATGTCCGCCACCGTACCGAGGGCTACCAGATCCAACCAGTGTTCAGCTGCCAACCCTCCAGGTGGACGCCGCGAAATCAACGCCTGCACGATTTTATAGGCAACCCCCACCCCGGCCAGATTCTTATCCGGGTAGGCATCGTCGTCGCGCTTGGGATCGATTACTGCGAAGGCTGCCGGAATTTGTTCACCGACATGGTGGTGATCGCTAATGATCAGGTCCAGTCCGATTTTGTCGGCGTGTTCAGCTTCAAGAACCGAACGGATGCCGCAATCGACGGTGATGACCACCTGCACGCCGCTGTCCTTTAATTTCGTCAGAG
>DATBWK010000017.1:0-5562 GCA_036514835.1 Bellilinea sp. | reverse complement strand
GGGGCTGCGGTGCATTTGGAAACGACGGTTCAGTCGTATCACGGTTATTCAAACAGGCTATAGATGAAAATTTCCAGGGGGTTTTCAAAAAAATCGTATTTGCCATTACAGATTGGTCAACAAATCAAAAATTCATCGGTCCGTTTAAAGGAACCTTTTGTCACGAGGACTGATGCCACTCAGGTAACAATTTACTATCACACATTAAATAGATAACAATCTCACAGACCCCCGAATTGGTTATGGGTGCGGTTCCCTTGTGATAAGCAGCCGGGAATCGGCGATTCCTGCCCGAATTGAGGTGCTGCCGCACCTAATTAACTTCGTGTAGCCAATTATTTGTAGTGTTGGAGGGGTAAAAACCTGCCCGTTTATGATATAAATGATAAAGAATTCCGGCAGGAGGCGCATATGGGCTGCTCGCAGTGTGTTGGATTGGAACAGGAAACCCAAAAATGGGTGGAAGAGGATCTAAAAGCTTACCGCCGCGGCAAACAGAGCGCTACCACCACCCTGTTGATCCAGGAACTGCTGCGCCGCGGGGTGAGGGGGCTCAGTCTGCTGGATATCGGCGGGGGCATCGGCGAGATTCCGCTGGAATTGCTGGCTAAAGGGGCGGAAAAGGCCGTCAGCGTGGAGATTTCAACAGTGTATCTGGACGCTGCCCGGCAGGAATCGGCTCGCAAAGGTTTGAACGATCGAATCACCTTCATCCATGGCGATTTCGTGGACGCCGCGGACCAGGTACCCGAGGCGGACATCGTCACCCTCAACAAAGTGGTGTGCTGCTACCCGGATTTTGAAGCCCTGGTGACCAAATCCGCGGCGCGAGCACGCAAATATTACGCCCTGGTGTTTCCCAAGGATTGGTGGTTTATCCGGCAAGTGTTAAAGCTGGTTAATTGGTTCTCGAAGGCGCAAAAAAGCCTGTATGTTGCCTATGTCCATCCGGTGCAGGAGGTGGACCGCTTGATTCAGGCTGGCGGGTTCAAAAGGGCATACCAGGCGAGCACGCTGGGCTGGCATGTGTGGGTATATGAGAGGCCGTAGCGGCGATCACTGATCTCCGCCCGTCTTGGCCGATCTCCGCCCTACAGATGTAATCGATAGAAGCGGAAGAGCATGTTTTCGATGGGCAGCACCTCGACCTTCGAGAAGCCAGCTGCGCGGGCGTAGTTTTCCAGCGTACTCTGACGCATGACCGTGCCAGTACCGGGGGCGGAATCGCCCATGCCGACCGGCAGACAGTGCAGAATGCTGTAACCGTACATCAACCAATCCATGCTATCGCCGTTGACCGAGAAACTCTCGGCAACCTTTTCATCCACAATCAGCACCGTGCCATGGCCGCCAGCCAGATTCCCCATCATGCGCAAAGCGCCGACCGGATTTTGCATATCATGCAGGGCTTCAAAGGCGGTCACCAGGTCATATTGACCCGCGAGGGCGGGGTCGGAGGCATCGCGCACCATGAAATTGACGCGGTCATCCACCTGGCTGTGAATGGCGTTGCGTTTGGCCATCTCAATGGAGGGTTCGTCCAGGTCAAAGCCGTCCACTTGAATCAGGGGGTAGCCGCGCGCGATGGAGATGGTGGACCAACCATACCCGCAGCCAATATCCGCCACGCGGGCAGGGGGTGCCGCCTGTAGACGGGCGTGCACGTCCGGGATTTTAGGCAGCCAGGCAGTGTGCATCTCGTTGGCAAAGGCCGGATAGTTGATGGCAGCCTGAGCCTCACGCATGTCTGAACCGAAGGCGCTGTAGGGCACCCCGTTGCCAGTGCGGTAGGCCTCCACTACCTCTGGCAGGATGCGCGTCATGCCGAAGATCATCTGGGCCAGGGGCGCCAGGTAGTTGAGCGACTGGCAATCGATCATGGGCTCGGCATGGCCATCTGGCAGCGAATAACGGCGCTGATCGGGCTCCTGGCGCTCGTCATCCACCTGAAGGATGCCGGCGACGGATTGCTGTTCCAACCATTCGCGAATGTAGCGCGGATGAGTATGGGTGCGGTCAGCCAGGTCCTTGGCTGCGGCTGGACCGCCTTCCGTCAGGGCGCGGTACAATCCCAGCCGGTCGCCGATATAGATGGAAGCGAGGTTGAAGGTTCCTGAGACAAAGTTGAAGAAGCGGTCGATGAAGATATCGCGCTGTGCTTCGATGGGTAAGGCCGAATCCATAGTATTTCCTCCTGTTGTATGGTTCGTCCGCAATGCCTTTGAGCACTGTCTTGCGCAGTTAAATGGACATAGTTTATAAAGATAGTAAATTAATTATAAAGAAATATATTGGTTTTTGCTAGTATGTAGAACGGTTAATTACGGCTAAGAATTCTCCTCCGTGACTCCACATCTGGTTACGAAGTAGGGAACGGCCTCACGATTCGTGTTCCCTATAGCGAAGCGGATAGGGTGCCCGTTCCCTGTTTTGGCCTTTGTTGCGCTATGACGATGCCTGGTCCACACCCAACCCACACGCTGCGCTCGATCGGAGATCGCCTTGTGGGCGGGGACATTCAAACAGACCGAAAGGAACTCCAGGAACTAAACTGCTTTCGGCAGTTTACAAAATCCTGATTATTCTGCGGGTCTTGATGATCCGCGACTAACCAGCGCGATGATCACGATCAAGGCCAGGACACCGATGACGATCAAGAGAATGGTGGTTGTGTCCAAGCCTGCAGCTGCACCAGGTTGGGCGGTCGCCTCCGGTTGGACGCCGCCGGTGATGTCTAAACCGCCTTCCTCGTTAGGTTTTACTGCACCCTCGAGGGTAAAACCCTCGCCGCAGGCAGTAAGGAACAATGCTGCAATGATCAGGATGGAACATACTGTGAATATTTGTTTGAAAAGTCGCGTTTTGTGATTCATTTCTGCTTCTCCTTGTTGTGATTTGTAAATCCTCTTCCGCTAAGTTGCTGATCTTGTTGTCCCTAAAGGTGTGGGAAAATCTTGAGCTAAATTATAACAATTCATCTGCTTTTTTCAAATTCGCTATTTTATAACGCAGATTAGGTGAAAACACCCTGGCTGAAACGATGTGTCAGCGTCCCTGCTAAACCATGCCGCTCGTAAAATTCATTTGCATGCACCTTTCCCTTGATCTGCACAGGGTGTCCAGCTTTCTCTCATCCTATAACTCATTCTGTTTTCAGCCAGGGCAGGGCGTTTTCATCCCGCCGGCGGACGATCTGCCGTCACTCGCATGGGTCCGGTCGGGCGGCAGGGGAGAGGGCCGCGTGTATCTGAGCCTGTTCCGAGTCGCCGTGCCACAGATCGTCTGGCATATTCACGTTGTAGGTCCACAGCAGCCAGCCGTCAAAACCATACGCGCAGGACTCAACCTGCCATTTGACCAGCGCCTCGGCAGCCGCATCCGCCGATTTATACTCCCAGGTCGAAGCGCCCAATTCACCCAGGATGACCGGTTTTAGCGGGTTATCCTGGAATTCATAGCGGCGCAGGTATCCCTGCAGGCTTATTCCCCATCCAAGGTACGTATGCAGATCGATAAAATCAGCGCTGGACTGGTAAATTGCCAGCGTTGGATTAATGAAGTCCTGACTGGGGTTGATGGCGGGGAAGCTGGCTGTCACCAGCGCAGTCGGATCGGCGGCCAGGATATTGGCGCGCTGCTGGTCGATCCAATACACCAAATTCTCTACCACCATGCGCGGTTTGTCCTCCGGCAGTCCCATGTCATAACTCTCCCCATTGGCAGTCGCGACTTTCCCGGCTTTAAGGCTCAGCGGAGGTTTATCCATACTGATATGGACCTCGTTGTTTAAATCGTAGCCAAAAATCATATCGATCGGGGCGTCTCTGGCATACAGCGCCTTTATGAACGCAAAATTGAAGCGTCGTTCGGCGGAATTGCCGCCGCTGGTCAGGTAGCGCAGGTTCTCGCCGTCAAACATCGAGCAGCAGTGCGCCCACATATCATCGTAGCCGCCCTGTGCTGGCGAAAGGTCCATCACCATCAACACAAACACCCCGGCATCTTCGGCTTTGTGCAAAAAATCGATCACATTGTCCAGATACGGCTGCGACAGTCCGCCTTTTGGATCGCCAGCATTGTTGCCCTCGCGGCAGCAGTCGATGAAGATGCGCACCACGTTATACCCGGCTGCATGGATGCTACTCAGCGACTCGCTGGCGAGCTCTGGGTCGTAAAATCCGGGATTTAACGTCGCATGCCACAGGCCGGGGTTGGTAGCAGACATGGGCGCCACCTGAATGTAGTTGTAACCGCGCGGGATGAAACGTTCCCCGGTCATGCGGTCATAGAATTCAGCCTTTCCATCCACCTCGCGGATGCCGATACGGTGTTCCTTGGCCGGTTGGCTGGGCGCGGACGGTTCGGTGGCAGTCGCTTTAAGGATGGTGGTCGCCGCGGTGGTCGAGGTGGGTATCACCGGAGATGGAGTTGCAACACTGGTAGTGGGTGAAGGCTGGGTTGGTTCGGCTGGCAGCCGCGGATTGCATCCCGCGGCCATTAAAAATATCGCCAGGATCAGCGTAACTTCTTTATACAGGTTGGACTGGTACATATCAGACCTCATCGTCACGCAACCTTCGGTAATAAGCTATTTTGCTTTACGACGCCAGCCGGCAGGATGCTGGATCCAGGATCTCGGTAAAACAGCCCCAATACAGGTACCAGCCTGCCATAACCACCAGTGCGACGGCAAATGTGATGAAGAAGGCGGTTCGAGCGCCGTGTGGGTAAACAACAGCCAGTAAATGGGGATGAGCACCAGCGGGGTGAGCAGGTCCAGCGAATCCTGGATGCTCATCAGCGGGTACAGCGGCGATGGAATGCGTAGAAAAATGAGCAGCAGGAAAAACACCGCGGAAAGGAGCGCGAAGGTCAGCGTCAAAAGCGGCAGCCGTTTCATGTCCATCCTCCCTGGAAATGAAAAAAAACTCCCCGGGCAGCGGCGCTAAAGCCGTATTTACACTGGCTGGATGACGATCGGTGGTTGGTTTATATGTATAGACAAATCACAATCAGTACTATCATAGTAACAATTGGGCTGCATTTCAATGATTAATATCCGTGAAAATTGCGTATAGTCTAATAATTAAAGGTTTTTTGCGCAAATTCTAAGAAACTGGTAATTGAATCCTAACCCTATAATGTGTATGATATAGATACATTTTCTATTGGTATAGACAAGTGGGACGGGGGATAAAGTCTTAGGGACGCGGTAATTTTTCTCCTGGCGGCGATGAATCGGTGGCTTGATGTTGGGCGCTTGTCCTGCGTAGAAAAGGCAAGGTCACCGGGGAGCCAATAGCGAAACCGGCCTGGATGGTCGGAATTTTGCATTTAATTGGGCGGGAATATAACGGGAGGGAAAAATGAACGGCAAGGTGCTTATGCGAGTCTTATTCAAGGCTATTTCCATCGCAGCCATCATTTCACTCATGTTCATGGGTAGTGCGCCGATTCTTAGGGCACAAGCCCAGGAAGAACAACCAGCACCCATGATACGGGCACATCCTGTCTGGGAATCGGTTGATGCCTGGTTTTGGCCGCGGGAGGCCATGCTATACC
>DATBWK010000016.1:0-12306 GCA_036514835.1 Bellilinea sp. | reverse complement strand
AGTCCAGAGCAACTATGGCGGATTGAACCTGGCAGCATAACCGAAACTTTTAACATTAAGAGTAATAACGGAGTGATGTGTTTATCAACCACCCCGATCAGTGGAGCCGATATTACAGTGGATTATTGCTCACCCCCTGCTAAAGTGTTCTTACCCCTCATTTCGAAAAGTAGCGGAACCTTGTCGACGGTGAGCAGCCAAACCAAAGAGATCCCAACACTAATTCCTTTGCCAGTTCGTGATTTTTATTTAATTCCGGGTGGACAAATTGGCCTTTCCGGTGCTGCGGGAGCGGGGTTGTGTGCCGATGTGGCTGATGTTTGGGATTCTGATTTTCTACAGGGAATCGGCGGACCTACCAGCGGTCAGCGGGTACAGGTGTTTTCATGCAATTTGTCTCAATATAACCAACGGTGGAATCTGACCGGAAATGTGGTGTCTGGAGGAAAATGCTTATCCATAACCGGCAGTAAAACGATCAACGGTGCTGGTACAGCTGTGGTGACCTGCAATAGTTCTGACGACCAGAAGTGGGATTATTACTGGTAATTCGCAGTACCAGAAGTGAATCACTTAAGATCAATTTCTGGATTCTCTGATGCTTCTGTGTTAGAATTGTCCGGCTTTGCAACTGGCAAAGCAATTTCACACGCTCTCCGACCGACCCTGGCGTGCTGCCAACGCGGTTCAGGTTCGGGATGACGGGAGCGGAGGATCAAACGCAAAGGAGAACTTTATATAATGGCGTCTATTATTTCCATGAAAGCTTTGTTGGAGAGCGGCGTGCACTTCGGTCACCGCACCAACAAATGGAATCCAGCCATGCGCCCGTTCATTTTCACCGAGCGCAACGGAATCCATATCATCGACCTGCAGCAGACGGTTAAATCCCTCACTCAGGCCTACCAAATGGTTGCCAAAGTAGTCGCTGACGGCGGCACAGTTCTGTTTGTTGGAACCAAGCGCCAGGCGCAGGAAACCATCAAAGAAGAAGCCACCCGCTGCGGCATGCCCTATGTGACCGAGCGCTGGCTGCCTGGCACCCTCACCAACTGGGTCACTATCTTCGACCGCATCCAGGAAATGGAACGGCTCGAAAAAATGCATGTGACTGGCGAGATCGACCGCATCACCAAAAAAGAAGCCTTGCTGATCGACCGCGAGATCTCCCGCCTGAACATTCGCTTGAACGGCATTCGCACCATGAAACGCCTGCCCGAGTTGGTATTCATCGTGGACGTCATGCGCGAAGACACCGCCGTACGCGAATCCAATTCGAAGGAAATTCCGGTTATCGCCCTGGTGGACACCAACTGCGCCCCCGGCGGCGTCGACTATGTGATCCCCTCCAACGATGACGCCATCCGCGCCATCAAACTGCTTGTTGGCAAAATCGCGGACGCTGTGCTGGAAGGCAAAGCCATGCGCAAGGACGAAATGCAGGAATCGGAAGCTGGCGAAGCTGTTTCTCCCTCCACCCCGGCTGCCCGCGTCCCGCGACGCCAGATGCTGGAAGAAGAAGTTGACGACGAAAGCCTGCTTGGTGCATCCACTCTGGCTAAATTAAGCCCCAAAGTGGAAGCGGTTGAAGAAACTCCTGCCGCCGAACTCGCCGAAGTTGTTGAAGAGGCAGCTGCCCCCGCGATAGCCGAGGTTGTTGAAGAAGAAGCTGCCCCCGAGGTAGCCGAGGTTGTTGAAGAAACTCCCGCCCCTGTAGCCGCCAAGCCAGCCAAGAAAGCTGCCGCCGCGGTGACTGAGGTTGTTGAAGAAACTCCTGCTCCCGCAGCCGTAAAGCCAGCCAAAAAAGCTGCCGCTAAAAAAGCTGCTGCGGTTATTGAAGAAACTGCAGCGCCCGAGACCACTGAAGCTGCTGAAGACGAAAAAGCTGCCGAATAACAACTGGTTGCAAACATAGCGATCGAAATCAACGTAGAGGAAATTCTAAATGGCAACAATTACCACCGAAATGATTAAAAAACTGCGCGAGGCAACCAGCGCGGGGATTCTGGACTGCCGCAAGGCACTCGAGAGTGCAGACGGCGAATTCGACAAGGCGCTTGATTTTCTGCGTGAGAAAGGTCTGGCAACTGCTGCCAAGCGGGCAGCACGTCAGGCCTCGGAAGGCGTCATCGACGTGTACTCGCACGGCAATGGCCGCGTGGTTGTGATGGTGGAAGTAAACTGCGAAACTGATTTCGTCGGCCGCAGCGAAAAATTCCGCGAATTTGCCCATGAAGTTGCCCTGCAAATTGCCGCCACCGCTCCGCAATTTATCCGCGAAGAAGATGTGCAGCAAAGCGTGCTCGACCACGAGGCGGAAATCGCCACCGCGAAAGCCCGCGAAGAAGGCAAGAAGGATGCGATCATCCCCAAGATTGTCGAAGGGGCAGTCGCCAAATTCAAGGACGAGTTTATCCTGCTGCGTCAGAAATACATCCGCGATGACAGCAAAACCATCCAGGATCTGATGAATGAAACCATCGTCTCAACCGGTGAGAATATTGTGATCCGGCGCTTCGCGCGCTGGGCACTGGGCGAGTCAACGAACGAAGAGTAAATCGGAAAAGCCAACCGCAAGGTTGGCTTTTTTCAACCCCCAGGCATTCAAATATCGGACAGGCAAAGGAGCATAGATGGACGGTCTAAAATACCACCGGATCTTGCTAAAGTTGGGCGGCGAAGCCTTATCATCGCCAGAGGGAAGCGGCATCGACCCTAAATGCGCACAGGATATTGCGCTGCGAGTGCGTGAAGTGCGTGAAATGGGCGTGGATGTCGCCATCGTCATTGGCGCCGGCAATTTGTGGCGCGGCAAAACCGGTGACGCCCTCGGCATGGACCGCGCGACTGCCGACTATATGGGCATGCTGGCGACCGTCATGAATGCACTTTCACTGATGGATGCGCTCGAGAGTATCGGCGTGATCACCCGGGTGCAAAGCGCCATTGAAATGCGCTCCGTGGCTGAACCCTATATCCGCCGGCGCGCCATCCGTCACCTGGAAAAAGGTCGGGTGGTGATCTTTGGCGGCGGCACCGGCAATCCTTACTTCTCCACCGATACCGCGGCGGCGCTGCGCGCCTGCGAGATCGATGCGGATGTGCTGATCAAGGCAACCAAAGTGGATGGGGTGTACGACAGCGATCCGCAGAAAAACCCGAATGCAGTCAAGTTCGAGAAGTTGAGTTACATAGAGACGCTAAACCGCCGTCTGGGAGTTATGGACAGCACCGCCATCACGCTGTGCATGGAAAATAAACTGCCAATCCTGGTACTCAATCTGTGGGACCCGGACGCACTGCGTCTGGCGCTGCTGGGTGAAAACCGCGGTACGTTGGTATACGGATAAAAATCCTTCAATCAAACCAAAAAAACTGGCAGCTATAAGCTGCCAGTTTTATTTAGTATTTGTCTTGTCATCCTGAGCGAAGCGAAGGATCTCGAAGCGTTTGTTTTGAGATCCTTCGGTCGCTATGCTCCTCAGGATGACATATAACCTACGCATCTTTGAAATCACCCTCAACCACTTCACCTTCCGGGTTTTCTCCGCCGTCATG
Organism: Bellilinea sp.; assembly: GCA_036514835.1. GTDB lineage: Bacteria > Chloroflexota > Anaerolineae > Anaerolineales > Anaerolineaceae > Bellilinea. The sequence goes on along the minus strand of DATBWK010000016.1, from coordinate 8,748 downwards.
ACCGTTCGAGCCAGCGGATTGATCTTCCGGCTGTGCAGCGCCTGACTGCTGGATGCGCCCAAGCAGCTGATGTGCCTGCTGTGTCAGGTTGCGGATGCGGTTGATTTCATTCCCAACGGACGTTTGGCGCAACTGGCTGACAAGGTTTTCAGCTTCGCCGCGCAATTCGGATGGGACACTCGCGCCTTTTTCCTGAAGTTCTTTTTCCACCAGGTAGGCCAGATGGTCCGCCTGGTTGCGCGCCTCAACCAGTTCACGCTGATGGGCATCATCTGCCTCATGCGCCTTGGCTTCATCTACCATGCGGTCGATGTCGCTGCGCGACAGGTTGGTCGATGCGGTGATGGTCACTTTCTGCTCGTGGCCGGTTGCCTTGTCTTTGGCGGTCACGTTGAGGATGCCATTGGCGTCCATGTCAAAGGTGACCTCCACCTGCGGCGTACCGCGCGGTGCAGCCGGAATCCCGTCCAGACGGAAACGTCCCAGGCTAATGTTATCGGTCGCAGCGGTACGTTCGCCCTGCAGCACGTGGATATCCACTGCGGATTGGCTGTCCTCGGCGGTCGAGAACACCTGCGAGCGTTTTGCCGGGATGGTAGTGTTGCGTTCCAGAATGGGGGTCATAACGCTGCCTAAAGTTTCTACGCCTAATGTCAGCGGAGTGACGTCCAGTAGCAGAACATCCTTTACTTCGCCGCCCAGCACGCCGGCTTGAATAGCCGCGCCGACTGCCACAACCTCGTCTGGGTTGACGCTCTTATTGGGTTCTTTGTTGGTCAACTGGCGAACCAGTTCTTGAACCATTGGCATGCGAGTTGCGCCGCCCACCAGCACGATTTCATCGAGTTGGCTGGCAGTCAGCCCGGCGTCCTTCAAAGCGGTTTCGAAGGGATTGCGGGTGCGCTCAAGTAAATCTTTGGTCATTTGCTCAAAATTTGCCCGCGTCAGCCGCAGCTGCAAGTGCTTGGGTCCGCTGGCATCCGCTGTGATGTACGGCAGGTTGATTTCGGTTTCCATTATGTTGGAAAGTTCGACCTTGGCTTTTTCAGCCGCTTCGCGCAGACGCTGCAATGCCTGACGGTCTTTGGTCAGGTCCAGACCATTTTCATTTTGGAATGTCTCGACAGCCCAATTGACGATGCGCTGATCCCAGTCATCGCCGCCCAGGTGAGTGTCACCCGAGGTGGATTTGACCTCGAATACGCCTTCGCCAACCTCCAGAATAGAAACATCGAAGGTACCGCCGCCCAGGTCAAAGACCAGGACTTTTTCATTCTTTTTCTTGTCCATCCCGTAAGCCAGGGCAGAAGCCGTCGGCTCGTTGATGATGCGCAGCACTTCCAGTCCGGCAATTTTGCCGGCATCTTTGGTAGCCTGGCGCTGATTGTCATTAAAGTAAGCCGGCACTGTGATGACCGCCTGGGTCACTGGTTCGCCTAGGTAGGCTTCGGCATCCGCTTTAAGTTTGCCAAGGATCATGGCAGAAATTTCCTGCGGAGTATATTCGCGGTTGGTCACCGCAATCTTCACCCGCGCATCGCCTGCCGCTCCTTTAACTACCTGGAAGGGCGCCATTTTGCGTTCCGCCTCGACCTCATCGTAATGCCGACCCATGAAGCGTTTGATCGAGTAGATCGTGTTTTCCGGGTTGATGACCGCCTGCCGTTTGGCTGTTTGCCCGACAAGACGTTCACCATTCTTATTGAAAGCCACCACCGAAGGCAGCAAACGCGGGCCTTCAGCGGTTGTAATGACCGTCGGTGTGCCGCCTTCCATTACGGCAACCACACTGTTGGTCGTTCCTAAGTCAATTCCGATTATTTTAGACATGTTTAATTCTCCTTACATTCCCGAACCGGGATACTATTACCTTAAAAGTACTCCCAGAATGCAAGAAAACCGTTAACACCACATCAGAAACCTGTAAGCGGTTTCATAATAAGCATTAATTTTCTTTCGAGCCAGTTTGCTATAATGAATACAGGATTGGTAGGGTTCGACCTGTCAGGAGGAAAGATGGACACGCATCGCACCAGGAACGGCTTTGGACTGGCCATTTTACTATTGGCGGCGGTATTGCTGGTACACCCGGCATCCGCACAGTCGACGGCTGGATCTCCGCTGGTCTTAACCTTGAAAGTCGAGGGGGCATTGACCCCGGTAATGATCAGCTCCATCGAACGCAGCCTGGAAATTGCACAAAATGACTCAGCAGAGCTGCTGATTCTGGAACTCAACACACCGGGCGGTTCGATTGCGCTCATGAATGAGATTGTGACGGTCATGCGCGGCAGCGAGATCCCCATTGTGGTCTATGTATCACCTCAGGGGGCCATGGCGGGCAGCGCCGGCACCATTTTGACGCTGGCGGGCCACCTGGCTGCCATGGCGCCGGAGACAGCCATTGGCGCCGCCAGCCCGGTCGGGTCGCAGGGGGAAGACATTGGCGAAACAATGTTGGCCAAGGAAAAGGAAATACTGCGCGCCACGGTCCGTTCGCTGGCAGAAAATCGCCCCCCGGCTGCCATTGAAATCGCAGAACAGACCATCGAGAGCGCCAAAGCAGTGTCATCAACGGAAGCTTTGGACGTTGGTTTGATTGACTTCATTGCGCTGGATGTGAATGACCTGGTCGGTCAACTCAATGGCGCCAAAGCCCAGGTGCTTGGCAGCGAAGTGACACTTAACACCCAGAACGCGCTGGTACGGGAAGTCCCGCTGACCGTGGTCGAGCAGGCGTTAATGCTGCTCACCAACCCGAATATTGTCTTTTTGCTGCTGTCGATCGGGGTACAGGCTATTTTGATCGAAATGTCCAGCCCAGGCGGCTGGGTAGCCGGTTTTATTGGGGTGGTCAGCCTGGCATTAGTAGTCTACTCATTCGGCATCATACCGGTCAATCTTTTTGGCTTAATTTTCCTGGTGCTTGCTTTTGTGCTTTTCATTCTGGATGTGAAAGCACCAACCCATGGCGCGTTAACCGCGGCTGGAATCGGCTCATTTATCGCCGGCTCATTGATTCTATTTAATTCGGTGCGTGCACCAGGATTTCCCCAGGTTTCTGTTCCGTTGGTGGTTGGCACCGGTTTGTTCCTGGCGCTCAGTTTCAGCGTGATCATCAGTTTTGCCATCCGGGCGCTCAAAATACCCAAAGCCATGGGCCGAGAATCGATGGTGGGCAAATCCGGGGTTGTCAGCCAGGTACTGGACCCGCTTGGCAGCGTTCAACTTGCCGGCGAGTTGTGGAGTGCGGAACTGGCCGAGCCTGGCGAACCGCTACCGGAAGGCACGCACGTGACCGTCACCCTGGTTGAAGGACTGCGGTTGAAGGTAAAGAAAACGGAATAGAAAGATTATTAGTAGGTTGCCGCTTCAGCGCACCAATAGATCGCGCCATCGTAGGGTGCCGCTTTAGCGCACCAATATCGGGTGCTGTTTAGCATACGGTTTATGGTGGCTACTCATTTGCCCTTTTCGATGCGCTTATAAATATTTCCTACCCGCTTTTTCAATATAATTTAATTATTCCTGTTGCGACGCCATTCCTCATGCCAAACTACCGCCGATATTTTCAACCAGGTGGGACTTACTTCTTTACGGTCGTTACTTATAACCGTATCCCGATTTTCAAATCCTCAATCGCCAGAGAACTCCTCGGAGTTACCTTTAGGGCAGCTAAAGAACGTTATCCATTTGCCATGGAAGCGATTTGCCTTCTACCAGACCATTTGCATTGCCTCTGGACATTGCCAGAAACCGATCAAGATTTCTCCATCCGCTGGAGCTTCATAAAATCCTTCTTCACTCACCGATATATCTCGCAATCGGACCGGCCTGTAAACAGTTCCCGTGAGAAACGCCGCGAAGGTAGCGTTTGGCAGCGTAGATTTTGGGAACATTTGATTCTCGATGATGATGACCTTGAAAACCATTTCAATTACATCCACTTCAATCCAGTCAAGCATGGTTTGGTTCAAGAAGTTGAGGAGTGGAAGTATTCAAGTTTTCATCGATATGTACAGATGGGTTGGTATCCACAACGATGGAAAGACTGCGAGACCGGGGATAAAATCGCGAATCTCGGCAGCTGGGATTGAGGGTGGTGCTCTGGCAAGGAATCGGTGCGCTGAAGCGGCACCCTACAGGGGCGCTCTTGTCAACACCATAAATTGGCGAAATATTTAGGTATGATACCGGTGCGATTAAGGTGCAACCGGCCGTTCCAAATTTACGCCCGCCAGAAGCCGCGCCGCACCGGGCGAACATCCTCGGCGGTGACGAATGCCTCGGGGTCTGTATCGCGAACCAATTTTTCCACTTGCTCCAGCTGCTTGCGCATCACATCCACGTGCAGCAGCGTAACCGTGCCCCCCAACCCGCGCGCCGAGATCTCGGTCACCGCAAAGCCATGTTCTCGCAGCATTTCGGCGATGCCAGCACCCCGCGCCGGGCTGACAATTGAGATATGGATATGACCAACTGCCAGCCGCTCTTCGATCAACATGCCCACCACGTTGCCGGTGGCAAACCCCGCGGCATAAGCGAAAATCGTCAAAATACTCTGTTTGTTGGTCAATACATTGCTAATGGCGATGATAAACACCGCGGATTGAAAAAAGCCGAGAACCCAGGCTAAGGCTTTACGGCCGCGCACCACAAACAACACCCGGATTGTGTCCAGCGACATGTCAACGACGCGCAAAAGAAAAATACTTAGCGCGATCAACAGCGTTGAGGGCGTTAACCACTGTTCCATAGGGACCTCCTAGACGGCTTTTTTCTCGCGAGTCATGCAGGGTAGATACATTTCCTGCAAATATTCTTTGACCATGCGGCGGGTGCTGAACTGCGGCACCAGTGTGCGGAAATTTTCTTTAACACGCGCCAGCCAGGCGGTGGGAATATCATCCAGCGTGCGTTCTTTGTAATACAGCGGGATGATTTCGTTTTCCAAATGGTCGTAGAGGCTGCGGGAATCGGTTTCGTCCTGGGCATTGGGATCGACCGCATCGGTATCATCGCCGATTGCCCAGCCATTTTGGCCGTTGTAGCCCTCACGCCACCAGCCGTCCATCACCGACAGGTTGAGAACGCCGTTTAAGGCGGCCTTCATCCCCGAGGTACCAGAGGCTTCGTTGGGCCGGCGCGGGTTATTCATCCAGATATCCACACCCTGTACCAGGAAGCGCGCCATGTTCATGTCGTAATCTTCCAGGAAGACCAGCCGTCCGCCAGAGCGCGAGTCCTTCACCGCCCGGTACACCTGCTGAATCAGCAGTTTGCCAGGTTCGTCAGCCGGGTGCGCTTTACCGGCGAAAATGATTTGTACCGGCATATCCACATCGGTGACCAGTTTAATTAACCGTTCGTAGTCGCGAAGGATCAAGTTGGCGCGTTTATAAGTGGCAAACCGACGTGCAAACCCGATCGTCAGCGAGTAGGGTTCCAGGAAAACCCCGTCCGCCAGCGCTTGCGCCGGGTGAATGGTGCCGCTTTGCCAGGCAGTTCGTGCGCGGTTATCCACGTATAAAACCAGTTTGCGTTTCAGGTGACGGCGTACCGCCCACAAATCGGCGTCCGGAATATTACTGACCATATCCCACAGGGTGGGATCGTCGAGCCGCTCTCGCCAGTCATTGCCAAGGTACTCGTCAAACAGCACGCCCATACGGCGCGCCAGCCATGAGAAGGTATGAACGCCATTGGTGATATGCGATATGGGCACATCATCCGGCCGTTTGTTGGGCCACATGAAGTTCCACATGCGGCGGGAAACCTGACCATGCAATTCCGAAACGCCGTTGGCGTGTTCGGACAGATGCAGCGCAAGCACTGGCATGCAGAAGCTTTCTCCCCAGGGAGTGGCCTGGCGGCCAAGATCAACGAATTGATCGCGGGTCATGCTCAAATCCGCCCATACATTGGGGAAGTATTTGTCAATCAACCACAGCGGGAATTGATCATTGCCAGCCGGCACCGGTGTGTGGGTGGTGAATACATTGGTGCGGCGCACTTCCGCGGCAGCTTCTTCATAGGTTGAACCTGAATGCACCAGTTCCAGCGTGCGTTCCAGCGCCAGGAAAGCGGAATGACCTTCATTCATGTGCCAGACGGTTGGATCGATGCCCAGGCGGCGCAGAGCCCGCACCCCGCCCATACCCAGCAAAATCTCCTGCGAGATGCGAACCTCCAGGTCATTGCTATACAGACGGGCGGTTAACTGACGGTCTCCATCCGAGTTGGCGGGTAAATTTGTATCCAATAAGTACAGCGCGATTCGCCCTACCTGCACTTCCCAGACCCGTGCAAAAACGCTGCGGCCGGGCAGGTCAACAGATATGGTTACTGGTTGATCATCCTCTCCATATAACGGAACAATGGGGGCATCCTCAAAAGTCAGGTAATGGGTGCCGGTCTCCTGCCAGCCGTCTTCGGTAATACGCTGGGTGAAGTAACCCTGGTTGTAAATGAAACCGATCCCGGACAACGGTAGATCCAGGTCGCTGGCTTCCTTCAAGTGGTCGCCGGATAAAACACCGAGACCGCCGGCGTAGACCGGCAGCGACTCATGCAGGCCGAATTCAAAGGAAAAGTAGGCAATTTCGCTGTCGCCCAGTTTGGGGTATTCACGTTTGAACCAGGTGGACTGGTCTGCCATGTAGGCGTCGAATTGTTGGATGACGCGGTCGTACAGCTCAAGGTAAAAGGCGTCATTGGCGACCGCGTTCAGTTGGCTGCGCTCGACCTTGCGTAAAAAAGCCACCGGATTGTGACCAACTTCATCCCAGACCCGTTTGTTGATAGTGCGGAAAACATTCAACCCTTCCGGATTCCAGGCCCACCACATGTTATACGCCAGGTTGGCTAGCCGATTGATGCGGCGCGGCAGGCTGAAATTGTTCGGAAGTTCCCTTTTAATCAATGGTTTCATTGATGATCCAATCGTCAAAAAAATGCGACCTGCGCTTACCATTAATGCCTGGATATTTCAGGTGGTGGTTGCTGCAGGTCAGAACAACGGCGCAAAATTATATCACAGAGGGAATTATAATCATTTTTCACCGTCGAGCGGGGTCCTGGCAGGGACAAAGTCGCGAATGAACCAACCCGTGACGCCTGGAATGGGACTGAAATAAGGTGAATGTTATAATTCAGGCATGAAGAAAATGAGTATGATCCTGCTCGGGTTGCTGACCCTTAGCCTGGTCGCAGTCGCGGCAGCCTTGTGGATTCCAGCAATCCGCGAGCCGGTATTTTTTCAAATCAATGAACTGCGTGTGAAAGTCCAATATGCATTAAACCCGCCGGAAGAAGCGGTTTTTGTGCCTGAGAGTGAGTTGGCAACCATCGTTCATGCGACGATGCAAGCCCAGGTGACTCCCTCTCCGACGATCGCCCCCTCGCCCACCGCTACCGTGCCGGGGCCAACCCCCACGGTGACGCCGACCCCCACCCCGCTGCCGGCAGCAATCAGCCTTACCGGCGTTCGCTATATCGATCAGCACGGCCTGTGGAATTATTGTGCGCCGTCGACGTTAGCCATGGCGCTCACCTACTGGGGCTGGCAGGGCGAGCGCACAGACGTTGGACCGGTGGTCAAACCGTTTGACAAAGATAAAAATGTCATGCCATATGAACTGGCGGATTATGTCCACACCAATACCCAGTTCAAAGCTATGGTGCGAGTCGGCGGTAACCTTGAGCTGCTAAAAAGGCTGGTCGCTGAGCAATTTGTGGTATTGATCGAGAAAGGCATCTGGATCAAGGATTACAATGGCAAACTGGGCTGGGTGGGACATTACGCGGTGATCACCGGTTATGATGATGCCAAACGCGAGTTCACCACTCAGGATGCCTATTTCAGCGCGGATTATATTGTCAGCTATGATGATTTGTTTACCCAGTGGCGCGACTTCAATTACACCTATCTGGTTATTTACCCTGAAAACCTCGCGACTCGTTTAAATCAGACTCTGGGGACTGCTGCGGATGAAGCCGCCAGCTACCGCACCGCCGCCCAGATAGCAGCAGATGAAGCCATCCGCTTAACCGGTGTGCAGCAATTCTATGCCTGGTTCAACCGCGGCAGCAGCCTGGTAAACTTGCTGGACTATACCGGGGCAGCCGCAGCCTACGATCAGGCTTTCAGCCTGCTGGCAGCGCTGCCGCAGGATGAACGTCCCTGGCGCATGATGTGGTATCAGACCGGCCCCTATTTTGCCTATTATTTTTCAGGCCGCTATGAAGATGTTATCAGCCTGGCTGATAACACCATCAAGTCAGCTGCCGAGCCGTACCTGGAAGAGAGTTTTGTGTGGCGCGCCCGCGCTAAGATGCTGCTGGGGGATACCGCCGGCGCAACTGCTGACGTTCAAAAGAGTCTGGAATATCATCCCGGATTCGGCCCCAGCCTGGATTTAGCTGCCCAGCTCGGTATCCAACCGTAAATATCATTATGATCAAAGTCCTCCACTTCGCTGACGCCCATATAGACATCGCCAACTACGGCAAACATGACCCGGTGAGCGGGCTGCCCTATCGCGTGCTGGATTTCCTCAAAGCGCTCGATACCATTGTCGATGCAGCCATTCACGAAAAAGTCGACCTGGTAATCTTTGCCGGCGACGCCTATAAAGATCGTACGCCCGCCCCAACCTACCAGCGTGAATGGGGTAAGCGCATCATGCGCCTGTCGCGCGCCGGCATCCTCACCTTGCTGCTGGTTGGCAACCACGACCTTTCGCCTGC
>DATBWK010000015.1:0-3055 GCA_036514835.1 Bellilinea sp. | reverse complement strand
TTAGCAATATTTCAGCGGCAGCCATTAACGTTCTCTCCCGGTCTCAGGATTTATCCAACAGGCTGCAGTGTGATCCGGAGAGACTTGCATCAAAGGCGGATTCTCTTTCCAGCAGCGATCAAAAACATACTTGCAGCGCGGTGCAAACGGGCAGAAATTGGGCTTTTCCAGCAGGACAGGGGGCAAACCCTCAATCGAAACCAGCCGGCGCTGCCCGGATTCGTCCATCCGCGGCAAACTGCCCAACAGGCCCAGGGTGTAAGGATGACTGGGGTGAGCGTAAACGTCCCGAATAGGAGCGGTTTCGATGATATATCCGCCGTACATCACTGCCAGGCGATCCGCCAGACCGGCGATAACGCCAAGGTCATGGGTGATCCAGATAATCGCCATACCAAGGTCATCGCGGATGCGTTTGGCCAGCTCCACGATTTGAGCTTGAATGGTAACGTCCAACGCGGTGGTTGGCTCGTCGGCGATTAGAATTTGCGGAGTACAAACCAGCGCCATGGCGATCATAACGCGTTGGCGCATGCCGCCGGAGAACTGGTGAGGATAGTCATTCAGCCGGTCGCGCGGATTCGGGATGCCCACTTTGGAGAGCATTTCCACCACGCGGTCATCGGCTTGCTTTCGGTTCATCCCCATATGAACTTCCAGCGGCTCGGAGACCTGGCGGCCAATCGTCAACACCGGGTTGAACGAGGTCATTGGGTCCTGGAAAACCATGCTGATTTGTGAGCCGCGAATGTGACGAATTTCGTCGTCGCTCATTTTGAGCAGGTCTTTACCTTGGAACAGGGCCTTACCTGCATTCACTTTTCCCGGGGGGGATGGTATCAGGCGCAGCATAGACATTACTGTCACGCTTTTGCCGCAGCCACTCTCCCCCACAATTCCCAGGGTTTCGCCTTCTTTTAGCCCGAAAGAGACACCATTAACAGCATGGACGGTCCCTTCCCTAGTGCGGAATTGTGTTTCCAGGCCTTGCACACTTAATAATTCTGCCATGCAATTGACCTCTAAGTTGTTCGGATTGCTGTTTTTTACAGCGGGAGGGGGTAATACGGTTGGATAGCCTTGGATATCAATTAAGGCTAAAATTGATTCTACCTGAATTATTTAAGGATGTCAAACAAAGGGCGATGATTATCCTGTTAAAAATAGACAAACATTATAATTATCGTATGGAAATAAAACAGATTATTACTTCGTTAAAACAACAAGATATTAAATATGCATTTTATTTTAAACGCCGAGGGCAGGATGCTGTTTTGGAAAGCAACTACGAACGTTTTTCGTCTGCCTCGATCATCAAGCTGCCTCTTCTGCTGACCTGGGTCCACCTGGAGCGGCAAGGGTTGGTGGACCGGGCAGAGTTGTGCGATTTGGATGCGGAACCGCAGGTGCGCGGCGCCGGTTTCGCCTATCAAATGCTGGCACGGCGCCTGCCTTACCGTGATGTATTGTTAATGATGATCGCGCTCTCGGATAACCTGTGCACCAACCTCGTCATTCGCCGCATTGGACTGGAACGGGTGCAGCAGGTGTTTCGGAGTGTTTTGGGCATGCAGGGCACCGAGCTGCAGCGTAAGCTGATGGATTACAAAGCCCGCGACCAGGGGCTGGACAACTGGGTCAGCGCGGCGGACGCGGTGCGATTATTTGATTTGTTCGATGGACTCGCGCCGGAAGAAAAAGCCTGGGTCGAGCCGATGCTATTGGTTAACACCGACGATTTGCTGCTCAAGCGCAATGTCCCGCGCGACCAACTGGATTTTTACCACAAGACCGGCTCGATCCAGGGGGTGTTCCATGATTGGGGCTACACCCGTGATTGTAAAATTTTCCTTTTTACCAATCAGGTGAAAGACGTCAGACCCATTTATGATATTTTTGGCATGGCCGGAGAGTTATTAATTGAATGATGAGTTTGCCGTTTCACGGCAAACTCATCATTCAATTCTAAAAATTATTTATTTTTTACGATTGTACTTTACATACATGGATGCGCCGGCGATACCCAAAAACGTACCGACCAGGCCGATGATGTAAGTGAAAAAGTTCAAAAAGAGTGTTGACTCGAGCACCTTTACCACCATCAGCAATGGTAATATGACGGAAAGCACAACGAAGATTCCGCCTATGATCAACATGCGGATGGGGGTAAAAAAGCTCATTCGTACAACCAACAGGCAGTCAACTGACCGGGTACCGGTTCAAACTCCGGCGGTACTTTTATGTCGCACACACCCTTAATGATCTTCGGGCAGCGCGGGTGGAAGCGGCAGCCAGCCGGCGGGTTGACCAGGCTGGGTGGTTCGCCGGGCGGCACTTCCTTCATCACGGTGGAATTGTGGGCATCCGGATCCGAAGTACCCTGTAACAAGGCATAGGTGTACGGGTGCAGCGGATTATTCACCAGCAAATCCACCTCACCCTTCTCAATCACCTGCCCGGCATACATCACAAAAATACGTTCTGAGAAGTAGCGCACGGTGGAAAGGTCATGCGTAACGTAAATCAACGCCAGATTGTACTTTTCCTGCAAACCTTGCAGCAGTTTGAGAATTTCAACGCGCACCGAGGCGTCCAGCATCGAAACCGGCTCATCCGCAACCAATAATTTCGGGTTGAGGATCATAGCGCGGGCGATTACAACGCGCTGCTGCTGACCACCGCTGAGTTGATGCGGGAATTTTGGCAGGAACTCATTGACCGGGGTCATCTTGACTTCTTCCAGCACTTTAGCAATACGCTGTGCCCGCTCTGCCGGGTCCTTTACGTCATTAATGAGCAGCGGCTCCTCCAAAATGCGCTGCACGCTCATAAACGGGGCCAACGCACCGTAAGGATCTTGCTGCACATAGCCGACCTCGGAGCGGTATTTTTTAATCTCGCCGCCTTTGAGCAGGCTCAGATCTTTGCCATCAAAAATCACATGTCCAGCAGTGGGTTTGTACAATGCCAGAATGGTCTTCATCAGGCTGGTTTTACCGCAGCCGCTTTCGCCGACAATCGCGATCGAGGAGCCGTGCCTTAATTCAAAGCTGAC
>DATBWK010000014.1:0-2766 GCA_036514835.1 Bellilinea sp. | reverse complement strand
TGTGCAATGCGTTTGAATTGGAACAAGTTTGCTACCTTATAGACCCCAGAAGATGAAAATGCCTGCCAAAATACCCAAAATTACTAAAATGGTGAGGGGAATGCCGATACGGCTAAATGTTTGGAAATTATACCCGCCTGGACTCATTACCATGATATTCACTGGGTGCCCGTATGGGGTTGGAAAGGCCAGAGAACATCCCAGCGCCACCGTCATGGCTAACGCACGGGAATCAAGTTGAAGGGATGCTGCTGCCGCCAAAGCCAGCGGCGCGACCACCAGCGCCGCGACCTGCCCCCCCATGACCTGAGTCATCAGCATCGCCACCAATATGAACGCTAAAGCGATCCAAATGGGAGAAATGTTTCCTAGCAAGCCAAGCAGTGAATTGACTGCGATGCTAGCCAGACCGGTATCTCGAATTGCGGTGCTCAAAGGCCACATGCCTGCGATGAGGAAAATGACCTTCCATTCGATCGACCGGTAGGCGTCATTCATATTCATGCAGCCAGTCACAACCAGCAGCACTGCCCCGGCCAGAATGACCACCGGCACAGGAACCACCTCGGTGGCGGCAATGATCAGCGATGCCAGCATGATGCCAACAGCCAGATAAATTTTTCCGGGCTCCAGAATCGCATCTGGATCTTCTTCCAATAACACCAGATCTGTCTCCCCGTGCAGTAACCGGATGCGCCGGGCTGTCCCCTGCACAAGCAAAGCGTCGCCGGCCTGCAATTGAAGGTCGACCAGAGGTTCTTCTACCGGGCAGGTGCCTCTCCAGACGGCGATGACCGTCAGGTGATATTTTTCGCGGAAATTCAAGTCGCGCAGAGTTTTTCCATTTACCGAAGAATGCGGTGGAATGATAACCTCCGCCAGTTTGACGACTTCATTGATCACGTTTGGCTCTGTTGGGTTCCCCTGAACAACTGCCAGATGGAACTCTATCAAATTGTTTGGATCAATCAAGCCGTGGACCATTAAACGGTCACCAGCCTTGACAACCTCACTGCGTTTAGGGCCAAGATAGGACTGTCCGTTGCGGATGATTCCGATAATCGTCAATCCGACCTTTTTTCTCCAGTCGCCGGCGCTGATGGTTTTTCCAGCTAACGGGCTTTCAGGGAGGACGATAATTTCTGTCAGATTGCGCTTCAAATCATAAAGGTTGGTCAGGCGCTCCCCTAATTGGGAAAGCAGACCGACATGGCTATCCGTTGTGGCAGTTGGCAGTAATTTGCGGCCAATTGTGAGCATGTAAACAGCACCAATGACAATGAGAGGGAGGCCGATCGGGAGAAAATCCAAAACGCCAAACGGCGCGAAACCCGCGTCGCGTAACGCCCCGCTGACAACAATATTTGAGGTTGTAAACAAGGTAGCCATGCCGCCTAAAATTGTTCCGTACGCCAGTGGCAGCATTAATTTAGATGGACTAACGCCGGACGATCGGGTGAGCGTCATGACAGCAGGCAACATGATCCCGACCACGGCAATATTATTCATCATAAGGGACAACCCAGCTGCTGTCAGGAATGTAACGAGGGTCAAAGCTGGGATATTCTTTTTACCAACACGCAGCATCCAACGGCTCAGGATGAGTGTGACGCCAGTTTTTTGCATAGCTGCGCCAACCATCGAGATTGCGATTAAGGTCATCACGGCAACGCCGCTGAATCCGGCGAAAACTTTTTGCGGATCGACCGTTCCGGATAGCCCCAGAGCGATTAAGACCAACAAAGCAACCAGATCAGGTCGCAAAACTTCCGTGATCAGTAATACCGCTGCAATAATAGTGACAATCAGTGTGAAGAGGGCGGCAGGGTCCATTTCCATCGGATTATAGCCGATCGGTCCCAGAATATCGGTCGAATTTTCAGAATACTTTGATGGAACCAGTGCAATCCGAACTTGTGAAAATACTTATCAGGCCTTATACTGGACATCGGGCGGCCCTGGGGTCGCCATTTTTCTCCAAACTCAGTTCACCAGGAATCCCGTATGCAACCGCCAACCAGCAAACACTGGATCATCGCCGAAAAAATTTCACCGGAAGCCGATACAGAATTGGCGGCATATCCGGCAGTTATGCGTCAACTCTTGTTCAACCGAGGGGTAACCGAAGGGGTTCAGGCTATCCGCTACCTGGAAGGACGGGATGAGCCAAAGGATCCATTCCTGCTCAGCGATATGGGCGCGGCAGTTGACCGCTTGAACTGGGCGCTCGAACATCACGAAAAGATCGCGGTTTTTGGCGATTTTGATGTCGACGGCGTGACCGCGACCGTTTTAATGGTCGAAGCCCTCCAGGCGTTGGGCGGTCAGGTCGAACCGTACATTCCGGACCGTTTCGAAGAAGGCTACGGCCTGAACAACGATGCTCTGACGAAATTAAAGGACAGCGGCGTGCAGGTGGTCATCACCGTCGATTGCGGCATCCGTTCGGTTCTTGAAGCTGAACACGCCGACAAAATCGGACTGGACCTGATTATTAGCGATCACCACCATGTCGGCCAACAAATTCCGCCAGCCTTCGCGGTGATTGATCCCAAGCGCGACGGCGATGCCTACCCGGATAAGAATCTGGCCGGCGTAGGTGTTGCCTATAAAATCGTGCAGGCGTTGATTTCGCGGCGTCCACCTGGCGGGTTGGCAGCTGAACACTGGTTGGATCTGGTAGCCCTCGGTACGGTGGCGGACATGGTGCCGCTGGTCGGAGAAAACCGCCTGCTAGTGCGCAAAGGATTACATCGCTTGCGCCAG
>DATBWK010000013.1:0-3716 GCA_036514835.1 Bellilinea sp. | reverse complement strand
TTTTTGATCTGCACCTGTTGGGGATACTTTGGATCCGTAGCTTAGGCCAGTAAATCCTTAGAAATCATACAGGATTGTTTTCCACCCGTCGACATTTTTTGCATGGCATTTTCCACGAAATTCGCTGCAAATTAAAAGCCTATTACGGCTGGCATCACACTTGCACATAAGGGATTAACGTCAGCATGTGCTGACCAGCGGGGATAATTCAATCCTCCCGCTCCGCTGCCCGCAACCCGCACCAGGTGGTAACCAGCCATGAACCGAAGCATCTACTCCCGCCGAAAACCCATCTTCACCCCGCGAAAATCTGCCCCCAGACCGCACAAACTGCCAGCCTACTTCCTGCGATCACTGCCGGTGCCGATGTGCGTGCTGGACCGCCTCAGCGGCGTGTATCTGGAGGTCAATCAGGCATACGCTGAATTGCTGGGGCTGAAGCGCGATGGAATTTTGCACAAATACAGCGCGGATTTGACCGCCGGCCTGGGTGAAGGCAACCTGAAGCAAATTTTCGGCCGCCTGGAAGAAGAGACCGCTCTGCGAAGCCTGGATTTGATCATTTTTCAGTCCGGCGGGCGGGTCATTAAAGCCGGGGCGCAGGCTCAACTGGTCGATTTCGAGGGGCATGAAGCCGTTTTGATTACCTTCGAGCGCGGCGCGGAACGTGGATCGCAACCGCGGCTGGAAATGGTCGAAAACCGGGTCGAGGCTGCCAATGCCTTCAGCAAAATTCTGGCTGAGGTTGACAACATTGACGAAATTGCCCGGCAGCTGGCAGCCACTGCCTTCCAACAATTCCCGGACAGCAGCTCCATTTTGATCTCTTTATATGATCCCAACCTGCAGCGGATCACTACAGGCTATAGTCAGCATGCCGGTGAGGCGTTTTCCCGGTCGGAACTGCCGGGACTGCGGCTTGATCTTGCCAGCCGCGGACTGCAAAGCGACGCCATTCGCAGCCGCAAACCGGTAGTGGTCGATGCCCAGGATGACCGCCTGCGCTCCGCCGTCAGCCGTTTGAATCTGTTTACCCCCGGCAAGGTCATCCAATCGGCAGTATGCACGCCAATGATCGCTGCCGGTATGGTGATCGGGGTTCTGCAAGTCTTTAGCTTTAAACCCAACCAATTCCTTGAATCGGATACCGCTTTGCTGAGCCTGCTCGGTAACACCTGCGCAAATGCCATACAGAGCAACCGTCTGACCAATAATCTGGAACGCACCAGCCAGGATTTGTCGCAGACCTTCGAAGCCACTATCGACGGCTGGTCGCGGGCATTGGAATTACGCGATTTTTCCACCGAACGCCATACCCAGCGGGTGGTTACGATGACCATGGAACTTGGTCGAAAGTTTGGATTGGCCGAGCCAGACCTGCTGCGGCTTAAGCGCGGCGCCCAGCTCCACGACATCGGCAAGATGGGCGTTCCCGACAGTATTTTATTGAAACCCGGGCCTTTGGATGAGGTTGAATGGCGGGTGATGCGCAAACACCCGGTGTATGCGTACGAACTGCTGCGCCCCATCCCCAAATTCAATGACATTCTGGATGTGCCGTACTGCCACCACGAGAAATGGGATGGCAGCGGCTACCCGCGCCGCCTGCGCGGCAGCGAAATTCCGCTCAATGCGCGATTGTTCGCGGTGGTTGACGTGTGGGACGCCCTCAGCTCCAACCGTCCGTACCGCACCGCCTGGCCGCAGCGCCAGGTGTTGGACTACATCCAGCACCAGTCCAACAAGCACTTCGAGCCGGATATCACCAGCGCCTTCCTGGACATCGTCAAGGGGAAGTCCTTTGCGCCGCGGACGCCTGTACCCATGTTTCGCCGGCCAATTTCGGATGGATTTGGCCAGGTAAACTAATCCGGCTTGATTTGAGCGAGCCAGGAACTCACCTGCGCCGGCGTGCGCACGTGAATTAATTTCAGATGGCAATATTCCGGCTGCTTGAGTGCCAATGGATAGCCAATGTGATGCATCTTGCGGGTTTTCAGCATGTATAAAATCAGGCTGTCCTTCGAGAAAAAGGCAGTGCGCAGGTTTTCACGGTTTCCCTGCCACAATTCTTCCTGAGTTATCATTCTTCTAAACGTCCGGGAAAGCAGACGCCACAGCACAATCTCCAATGGTAATTCCAGCCAGACCAGCGTATCGCCCCTGGCCCAAATGATATCCCGCAGCTTTGCATAATTGCCATCCGCAACCCAGGCCGGCCCGGACAGAGCTGCATCGATCCGAGCGCGCAAGACTGGAAATTCAACTTCCACCCAATCCGGCTCAAAATGGAGCGCGTCAATTTCCACATGCGGGATGCTTAATCGACTGGCTATCGTCTTGGACAGCGTCGTTTTGCCGCTGCCGGAACTGCCAACCACCACAATGTGCTGGCCAAGAGGGGGAAAAACAAGCGGTTTTCGTGGAACCATTTTTACCGACTTATCGTTATATATTGACCGTCTTTATTTTTCTGGATGGATTGTTCAGCTATCCATTCTAGCATTGATCCACGCTGGGTGTGGCTGGCAGGCTTGTCCCGGTAGATAAAGGCAGGGTTATTGCTGGACTATAATGGGCAATTCCCGTAAACAATCCGTAATGGAATATTAACGGTAGTTTGCAGGTAAAAAGATAGAAGGGAAGGTAAAGAATTAATGGGTACTTCGTACGTTCCCCCAGAAGAGCGCCCCTGGAAGCGTGATTTTTTCACCATTTGGGGCGGGCAGACTTTCTCGATCCTTGGCAGCTCGTTGGTGCAGTTTGCCCTGATCTGGTATCTGACTAAAACCACCCAATCGGCGGTAGTACTTGCGACCGCCAGTATCGTGGCGCTGCTGCCGCAGGTAATTTTAGGGCCTTTCGCCGGCGCCATTGTTGACCGGGGCAACCGCCGCCGCATCATGATCGCCGCCGATGGCAGTATCGCTGCGGCAACTCTGGTCCTATTCGCCCTGTTTTTCTTGGGGATGATCCAACCCTGGCATATTTATGCTGTCATGTTCGTGCGTTCGTTGGCTTCGGCCTTCCACTACCCGGCGATGACGGCTTCGACGTCCTTGATGATCCCCAAAGAACACCTGACGCGCATCCAGGGCATCAACCAGATGATGTCCGGCGGAATCAACATTATCGCCGCACCTCTGGGCGCCTTGCTGCTGGAAGTGCTGGATGTTCAGGGAATATTACTAATCGACATTGTCACTGCCCTGATCGCCATAACGCCTTTATTGTTTATCGCCATTCCGCAACCTGCCATAGCACCGGCAGCCAATGGCAGTGGACTCAAGGTCGTCTGGGAAGATCTGAAGGACGGCTTCCGGTACGTGCGCGGTTGGCGCGGTCTGATGGCCTTATTCCTGGTAGCCACAGGCATCAACTTTGTCCTGTCTCCGGCTTTCACCCTGCTGCCGCTGCTGGTCAATAAATATTTTGGCCTGGGAGCAGTGCAGCTCGGTTGGATCGAGGCAGCCTTTGGCATCGGCATCGTCATTGGCGGGTTGGTGCTGGGTGCCTGGGGCGGCTTCAAACGCAAGATCATCACCTCGCTGTGCGGCCTCCTCTTGATCGCGGTATCCATGGCAGCTATTGGCCTGATTCCAGCCACCGCATTCCCTCTGGCGATCGGGGTCTACGCGCTGACCGGCTTTGGTATCCCCTTCACCAACGGCCCGGTATTCGCTATCATCCAGGGCACGGTTGACCCGCAGATGCAG
>DATBWK010000012.1:0-15768 GCA_036514835.1 Bellilinea sp. | reverse complement strand
GCAGCTGGAATGGCAGCGTTTTTGGTTCTGCTTTCATCCAGCCAGAATTATGACCTGGTCTTCAATCAATATCGCAGCAATTTTGATACCGGGTCGTGGCCGAGTGCTCAAATTGGCGCGGTGGTGCGCGACTTTGTGGACACCTGGGGAGACCCGAATTCGGCCTACCTGGTCGGTTACCCGCACTGGGTAGATAGCCGTCTGGTCGGGATCAATGCCGGCACACCTGAAAAAGATTATGCTGTTTTCACCGACCAATTCGAACAGACCCTGGCGCAGCCTGCACCGAAACTTTTCATTCTGAATGTCAATGACAATCCAGACCTGTTGGAGCTTAACCGACTGTATCCGGAAGGCGTTTTGCGGCTGGTGACTTCTACCTTGCCCGGTCGGGAATTCTATATTTATTTCGTCCCGCGCTAAACAGCTTCTCGGAATTACCAGCTTCCAAGCTCCCCCCCGTTTTTGCGGGGGGATTTTTCTACACGCCTATATAATTGATTTAAGCACCCATTTTTGCATTAAATACTGGCTATGCGCATTTATTGAAGCCGATTGGCATACAGCCAGATAAGGAACCTATGGACGACATCGTTCAAAAACTCCTCCATTCCGAAGAACCCTCTATCCGGTATAAGACCCGCGTCAACCTGCTGCGAGAAGATCCCGGCATTCCGGAAATGCTTACTTTGCAGGAAGACATTCGAAACAGCCCGCGGGTAAAAATGCTGCTTTCCGAGCGCAATCCCGACGGCCGAATCCCCTATCACCCTTACAAGAAGTGGGTCGGTGCACATTGGGTGCTGGCATCACTGGGTGATTTGGAATATCCCGGAGAGGATGCCAGCCTGATCCCGCTGCGGGAACAAGTATACGGCTATTTTTTCAGCGGCAGCCGGGAAAATCCGATCTACAGCCGGAATATCCGTCATTTGAAGGGATTGGTGCGCGCCTGCGCCTCGATCGAAGGCAATGCCATCCTTTCGCTGCTCAAGCTGGGGTTGGCAGATTCATTGACGGATTATCTGGCCGAAATCGTGCTCGGCTGGCGTTGGCCGGATGGCGGTTGGAATTGTGATAAAAAACCGCATGCCAGCCATTCCTCATTTCATGAGACACTCATCCCCCTGAGGGCATTTAACCTGTACACACAACGCAACAACGACCCTCGAATTCGGCAACTTGTCAACGAGGGTGCCGAGGTCTTCCTCAAGCGCGGTATGTTCCGGCGCATGACGGATGGCGAGGTGATCGATCCGTATTTTATCAACACTCATTTCCCGTATTACTGGCATTACAACATTCTTTATGGGTTGAAAGTGATGGGCGAGATTGGGTGCCTGGATGATCCACGCTGTCGCGAGGCGCTGGACATTCTTGAATCCAAACGTTTGCCAGGAGGCGGTTTCCCCGCAGAACGTCGTTACTACACGGTTTCAGAGCACACCGCCGGCAACCGCTCGTTGGTGGGTTGGGGTGCGACCGGTCTGAAAACCATGAATGAATGGGTGACGGTCGAGGCGCTGAGCGTGCTGGCTGCTGCCGGACGCTACCAGCCGGTCCCGGCCTGATCATTCGGTAATTTCCGAGGTAAGTTCCGGGTAAAATAGTGAAACTGGCCTCAACTCGATCGAAAGAGGATAAAATGACCAACTCTGTTTTCAAACTTATCGAAGTCACCGGAACCTCAACCTTTGGCATCGATGATGCGATCCAAACCGCCGTGGCGCGGGCGTCTCAGACCGTTCGGCAGATGTCCTGGTTCGAAGTGATTGAAATGCGCGGCCGGATCGATGAGAATCATGTAAGCCAATGGCAGGTAACGCTAAAGATCGGCTTCTCCCTGGAAGATTAGAATAACAGCAGCCAACAATCTGGTAGATTGTCGCGAATTCGCACCGGTACGCAAGAATATGCCAGTACTGGGACATTTTCTCATTCATTAAAGGTGCAGATTTATGCAGGAATCCACCCTTTCCGCCCAACGGATCAAATCCGATCTGCTGCTATTGCTGGCGTCGGTCATCTGGGGCAGCGGATTTATCGCTCAACGCATTGCAGCCAACAGCATGGGCAGTTTTCTATTTAATGGCGGGCGGTTTCTGCTGGGTATGATAATTTTGCTGCTCGTAACCCGATTTCGGCCAAAGATAGAGAAAAACCAGCTGCGCTGGGTGTTTGCAGCCGGATTCTTGTTGTTCGCAGCCAGCGCTTTGCAGCAAATTGGGCTGGAAACCACCAGTGTAGGCAATGCAGCCTTTATCACCAGTTTGTATGTGGTTTTCATACCGATCATCCTGTGGATTTTTGGTCTGCAAAAAATAAAGCCGGTGATCTGGTTGGCTGTTAGCGTAGCATCTTTCGGTGCGCTGCTGCTCAGCACCGGTGGCAGCTATAAACCTGCCGTTGGCGACTGGTTCGAATTGGTCGGGGCTGTGGTGTGGGCTGGACAAATATTGGTCATTGGCATTTTTGGCAAGCGCTCGGACCCATTGGGGTTCACAATCGGTGAATTCGCCGTGGCAGCCGGACTAAATATGATCTGCGCCGGGTTGTTCGAACGGGGAAACGCAGCCCCACAAATGGATGCCTGGTGGGCAATTCTGTTTTCCGGGATATTTCCGGTGGCTATAGCTTTTACAATTCAAGTTTACGGTCAACGCAGCGCGCCGCCGATCGATGCATCCTTGATCTTTAGTCTTGAAGCAGTTTTTGCAGCCATATTTGGTTATTGGTTGTTGAGCGAAAAGCTTCAACCCATTCAGGTGCTTGGTTGTGGATTGATCCTGGCTGCACTGCTTTTGGCACAATCGGTAAATTTCCGGAAGAAAGCTGTTGTAAGCCTAATCCCCGAAGAAGAATAAAATATTTTTACGCGGTATGATACATTAATTAATCATTAGAAAATACCCATCTTGACTGCATCGGCGCAACCTGAAAGGCAAGGATGCGTATATGAAACTAGAAACAAACAATATTGCGGAGCGGATGTTGAGCATCGAAGAAGACGAACTTCTGGCGTTAGCCCAGAACGGCAATGACGAAGCTTTTACACAACTCGTTGAGCGGTATCAAAATCCGGTCTTCAACCTGTGTTATCGCATGCTGGGTGACTCGCAGGAAGCTGAAGATGCCGCGCAGGAAGCGTTCTGGCGTGCTTATCAGGCTATTCGCCGCTATGACCGCAGCCGGCCTTTTGCCACCTGGCTGCTCTCGATCACCGCACATTATTGTATCGACCAGCAGCGCAAGCGGCGCCTGCCTACGCTGGAGATCGAAGACTGGATGGAAGAAGTGCTGCCTGACAACACTCCCGATCCAGAGAAAATGACCGGCGCCCAAGAAGAAAAGGAAAAAATTCACCGCATGTTAGCTGCACTAAACCCTCAAGACCGGGCCGCGATTGTTCTTCGCTACTGGTATGAATTTTCCGAAGAGGAAATCAGCCAGGCACTGCAATTATCGGTCAGCGCTGTGAAGAGCAGATTACACCGTGCCCGGTTAAAGTTCGCCAGTATTTATCAGGCGGACCGCACCCTATCAGCGGGAGGTATCCACGATGAGTCACCAGCCTTTTGAAACCTGGAATCTGAATCGCTCAAGCCTGACGCCACAGGAGCAAGCTGAACTAACGCGTCACCTTGAGACCTGTCCGGTGTGCAAGCCCATACACACCGCCTGGGAATGCGCCCAGCAGGACATGAAAAGCACCAAAAGGGTGAACGCTCCGGCCGGGTTTGCAACCCGCTTCCAGAATAGTCTGGAAGACCGGCGGCGGCGCGCTCACCGACAGCAGGTGCGTAAGATGCTTACCGTCCTGGGGTTCTCCTTGTTGTTGATCCTGATCCTGTTCGTGATTTACACGATGGCCCAAACCTCGCCATCGGATTGGATTGGGTCGGCCATCCGGTTGATCGTAGATGCACCATTCAACTTTTTAGAAGTCCGTTTCATCGCGGCTTTTTGGATTTCAAGAATCCCCCCGCTGGCCTGGGCAGCCGTTAGTCTGATCATTTCCGCGTGGCTGATGGTGTTGTTCGTCACCGGCGCACTGACCTACAAACGATTTCATCGTCAAGGAGAAACATTAAGATGAAAACTATTTATCGAGTCCTCATTCCTGCAATTGTCCTCTTCCTGTTCCTGGCTGCACCAACCTCGGCTTTAGCCCAACCGCCTGGTCAAACCGGCGGTCAGACTATTTCCGGCGACCAGGTCATCTTCGGGGATAGCTACATTCTGCAATCCGGCAATACCCTCAACGGCGATTTGGTCGTCCTTGGAGGTAATGCCACCATCCAGAACGGAGCGACAGTCAATGGCGATGTCGCTGTTTTGGGAGGCAACGTTGAACTCGGCGGGACTGTCAACGGCGATGTCGCTGCCATCGGAGCCAATGTGGTCCTTTCAAAGGGCGCACTGGTCTCTGGCGAAGTCATCTCCATGGGCGGGAACATCAACGGTCAGGAGCTTGGAACCATTCGCGGCGGTATACGCACCTTCACTCCGCGGGCTTTCTTATTCGACAAGGACGCATTCAATTTCCCGCAATCGGGTGATACCGGCACGAACAGTTCAGTGGGCGGGTGGATTTTGGCTACCCTGGGTAAAATCATGCAAATCCTGGCAATGGCAGTCCTGGCTGTGATCGTTGTGCTGCTTCTGCCGCGTCCAATCAACCGGGTTGCGGATTCTATTGTCGCTCAACCCTGGATGAGCGGCGGAGCCGGTTTCCTGACCTTCCTGGCAACCCCCTTTGTACTGTTGATCCTGACCATTACGATCATCCTTATTCCAGTAACCGTTTTGGCTGCACTGGCGCTGGCTGTGGCAGTTATCTTTGGCTGGATTGCCATGGGCTTCCAGGTTGGACGCCGGCTGGAGGTGTTGTTCAAATCACAATGGGCTGATGGTGTTTCTGCCGGAGTTGGCACACTGGTCCTTGGAATCGTGGTCTGGGTCCTTGGATTTGTCCCCTGTGTAGGCTGGTTGCTCGGGTTCGTAGCTGCCTGTGTCGGGTTGGGCGGTGTCATCCTGAGTGGCTTTGGAACGCGGACCGCTGCCCCGGCAGGCGGCCAACCTGCCCCGGTTATTGAAGTCATTCCGCCTGCCAACCCGGCGCCGGAATCTTACAGCGATGCACCGCAAGGTGACGCATAACCAGGCAATATCAATACCTACTTTGAAAATCAAAATTCGGATTAAGAAAACCGTAAGATGGAGAAGAAAATGAAAAAATTTGGAATGTTCGTAGCAGTATTAGCTCTGGCAGGAGCCACCCTGGCCTGTTCGTTCTCGATCAACGCCCCAGAGGTCAAAACGATGGAAACACAAGAATTGGTCATCAACGAAGCTGCCCCGGCTGCGGTTGCAGGTGCGCTGGTGAAAATCGAAATGGGTGCTGGCAAGCTGAACCTTTCCGGCGGAGCTTCCGGCCTGGTTGAAGGCAGCATTCATTACAACGTCTTTGGCTGGGACCCAAAGGTCACCCGGGAAGATGACGGCGTCCGAATCTCGCAAAGCCGAATCGAGGACTTCAAGATCCCGAGCAATGACATCATCAATGAATGGGATCTATCGTTGGGCACATTCCCGACTGACCTGGAAATTTCAGCCGGCGCTTATGAAGGCGAAATTGACTTGAGCGGAGTTGCTTTGACCAACCTGATGGTTGAGGATGGCGCCAGCAAGGCAACGGTGGAGTTCAACAGCCCGAATCCGGTTGAAATGGCTGAATTCTCTTACAAAACTGGCGCATCGCAGGTCAAGATCTTTGGCATCGGCAACGCAAATACCGGGTCGTTTACGTTCGATGGCGGAGCAGGTGACTACACCCTGGATTTCTCCGGCGAACTGCAGAAGGATCTGACAGTGAAGGTGAACTCTGGGGTCAGTAAAATCCAAATCAGTGTCCCGGACGGCGTTCCGGTACGGGTGACGGTTTCTGGCGGATTGAATAACGTTTCACCGCGCGGCACCTGGTCGATCAACGGAAGCGTGTACGAAAAAGATGGGACTGGCCCGCGCATCGACATAATGATCGACATGGGCGTCGGCAGTCTCGACTTGATCTCGCAGTAAGATAAGAAGATAACCTCAAAAAAAGAGCGGGCCTGGCGGCTCGCTCTTTTTGATAACAATATTCGTTCAAATCTGATCATTATCGGGATACGTCACTTTATCGAACAATTATCCCACTACGGTTGAGACAGGTTGAGATTGCACTCCAGGTCGTACAGGAAAATGTTTTCACTGGTACGTACCGCGATCAGCTGCGAATCAGGCGACCATTTGGATTCCTGCCCGATGCCAAGGTCCAATAGCAGGCGGTATTTGGTTTGCGCTTCGGGCGAGACCACCCAGGCTTGGTCATTATCATCGAAGTAAAAAATCAGGCTGCCATCCGGCGAGCCATTGGCCAATAGCCAATCCGGGTTGACAGCGAAGCCGGTTTGGTCCAGGGTGATATTCAGGCTGGTATCATCCAGCTTGCGTCCAGTGTTGAGCACCTGTTGGCCCTGCCCGGAAATGCTAATTTCCACAACACGCGAGCAGTCCACACCGCAGGTTTCGACCACCTGTATACGGTCATTGCCCGCCCAACGCAGAATCCCTTTGACGCTGCCGTATTCATCGGTGGCAGCCCCGGCTGCATATAAGTCCAACGGGGTAAAGTCGGAGGTCAAGAGAACAATGACGGTGTAGAGGTTCTCTGTGGTGCGCAGCGCGGTGAAGGCAATCCGGCTGCCATCAGGAGACCAGGTTACATCCCCGGTTACCTTTAGATCACGTGTGTTTCGGACCTCGCCAGTTTCCAAAGAGAAGAGTGTAAGATTTCCGGAATACCAGCCCCACTTGTTATTGACCGGCGCAATATAGGCCAGGATGGTACCGTCCGAGTTAAAGTTCATCAAATCCCCGGAGGGCTGGTCCACCTGAATACTCGGCAAAGTCATTGCCAGGCAGGCCGGCGATACAATCACACGCAGCCCTTCTTCCGGGTCGGTGGTCGGCAGCACCGTTGGCGTCGGCAGATCATCCGCCGGCGCAAGCGCCAGGACAGAACACCCGGCAAGGATTACACAGCAAAAAACGTTCAACCAAAGACGCCTGAGCAAACGCCCTCCTCAAATTTCTTCTTCGAAAAAGGCGGGCAGACGGTAAATGCCAAGGCCTTCGATTAATTGATAAACTGCTGCTGGAACGAAATATCGGTACGGCTGCCCCATTGCCACCCGTTCCCGAATCATCGAGGCGGAAATTTCCACCAGAGGGGATCGGATGAATTGCACCTTGGCTGTCAACCCGGGAATTTCTCTTTCCAGGCTCGCCAGGTCGAAAACCACCACCGGCCGGTGCATGACGCCAAAACCAGTCACCAACCGGGTCAACTCCACTGGAGTTTGCCAGGTGACCATATCGCGCAGCGAGTCGCCGCCGATCAAATAATAGATTTCATCCTCAGGGAATTGTTCACGCAAAATCCGCACGGTGTCGACCGTGTAATGCGGGCCAGGCCGGTCGATCTCCACCCGTGAGAGTTCAAAAGCCGGATTGTCCGCCAGGGCAGCATGCACCAGTTGAAGGCGCAAATCCGCGGGCGACAGTACGTGATTCCGCTTGTGAGGTGGATCCGCGGTAACCGTCCAGATAACCTTATCCAGGCGGAGCTGGTCGAGCGCCTCGGCGGCCAGAATCAGATGACCGTTGTGTGGTGGATCAAATGTGCCGCCATAAATCCCGAGGCGCATAGGCTCAATCCTGCCATTCCAGCTCGTGCTCGTCGCCAATGTAGACCGTATCGCCGTTTTCGATTCCCATCTCGCGCAGCTTGCTTTCAACGCCAAGGGCTTCGATCATCTTCTGAAAACGACGCACTGAACCTTCGAATTCCCAGAAAGTCATCTTGGCAGCCCGTTCAATCGCAACTCCGCTGACTTTATACCCACCATCATCCGTGCGGCTGATGGTGAAAGTGCGCGGATCTTCCGCGGGGCGATAAACCGGCAGTTCCTTAATGGCAACCAGTTCCGGCGCGGTTTGCAGCAACTCAACGCATTTCCAAAGAATCGGTTCCAAACCCGTGCGCGCCATTGCCGAAATAGCTACAGCGTCTTTCACACCATGGGCGGCCAGTTCTTTTTTAATTTTCGGCCAACGTTCCTGCACTTCCGGCAGGTCGATTTTGTTTAACGCCACAATGACTGGTTTTTTACTCAACTCCGGATCGAAAAGCGCCAGTTCGGAATTGATTTGCGAGTAATCTGCCATAGGATCTTCGGAAAGACCGTCGATCAAGTGAATCAAAACACGTGTGCGCTGAATATGCCGCAGGAATGCGTCTCCCAGGCCGACGCCTTCATGGGCGCCTTCGATCAGGCCGGGGATATCCGCCAGAACCAGGGTGGTATCCATGTTCAGTTCGGCTACGCCTAAATTCGGCTCAATGGTGGTGAAGGGATAATTCGCAATTTTTGGCCGGGCATTGGTCACCGCTGCCAGAAAGCTGGACTTGCCGGCATTGGGTACGCCCACCAATCCGACATCAGCGATCAGTTTCAGTTCAAGGCGTAAACTGCGTTCTTCAGCGGGTTCGCCTTTTTCCGCGGTTTGCGGCGCCTGATTGCGTGACGACTTAAAATGCGGGTTACCGCGTCCGCCGCGTCCGCCCTTGCACACCACCAACCTTTGACCGGCTTCAGTCAGGTCGCCTACGATTTCATGTGTAATATCGTCATACACTACCGTCCCGGGCGGTACCGGTACGATCAAATCCTCAGCTGAGCGTCCGGTCCGGTCGCTGACACCGCCCTTTTTGCCGTCATCGGCAATGAATTTGCGCTGGTAGCGAAAATTGACCAGCGTATTCAGGGTCGGGACGACCTGCAGAATTACATCGCCGCCGCGCCCGCCATCGCCGCCATCCGGACCGCCGCGGTTGACGTATTTTTCACGGTGGAAGTGGACGAAACCGTCCCCGCCCTTGCCGGATCGAACAAAAATTGTGGCTTCATCAATGAACATTCGAACTCACGATCGGTTTGAGTAATAAATCTTAACAAACAGGGTCGACGGGCTTTAAAATGCGAAAGGCTTTCCGCGCATACCAATCCCTCTACAGCCAATTATACCCTCTGGCTGTCTCAGGTGCGCTTCCAGCCTTCCGCGGACAAGGGCGGCGAGTAACCCGCCCTCACATTACTTGGCGAACTTCGCCTTGAGGATTTCCTCCAGGGTGGGTTGACCAATCTCCTGCAGTTCATAGCGCACGCGCTGCATCGGCTTGGTAACCTTGATGACGCGGTTCAGGTCAATCGGTGTTGCTGAGATGACCAGATCGACATCAGCATTGTTGATGGTTTGCTCCAGGTCGCGGGTTTGCTCTTCGCCGTACCCCATAGCAGGCAAAATCGGGCCGGTGCCGGAGTATTTTTCGTAGGTGGTGATAATCGAGCCGACGGCGTAGGGGCGCGGGTCGACGATTTCAGCTGCGCCGAAGCGACGGGCAGCTACCCAGCCGGCGCCGTAGGTCATCTCACCGTGGGTGAGCGTAGGACCGTCTTCGATGACCAGAACCCGTTTACCTTGAATGGCGGCGGGATCGTCCACGAACAGCGGGGATGCGGCTTCAATCACAATGGCCTTGGGATTCAGCTCGCGGATACTTTCGCGCACCTGAATAACGGAGTCAGGATTAGCAGTATCGACCTTGTTGATGACGAATACGTCTGCGTGGCGTACATTGGTCTCGCCAGGGTGATAGCGACGTTCGTGACCGGGGCGGTGCGGGTCAACCACGACAATGGCGAGGTCTTCCTTGTAGAACGAGAAGTCATTATTGCCGCCATCCCACAGGATCACGTCGACTTCTTTTTCGGCTGCGCGCAGGATTTTCTCGTAATCGACACCGGCATACACGATGACGCCGTTATCGAGATGCGGTTCATACTCTTCGCGCTCTTCGATGGTGCATTCGTGCTTGTCGAGGTCCGAATAATCGGCATAACGCTGCACAGCCTGTTTGACCAGGTCACCGTAAGGCATGGGGTGACGAATAGCTGCCACCTTCAAGCCCATGGCGCGCAGGATGAGGGATACCCGTCGGGTCGTCTGTGACTTGCCAGATCCGGTGCGAACAGCACAAACCGAAATGACCGGTTTGGTCGATTTGATCTGGGTGGATTCAATACCCATCAGGCGGAAGTCCGCGCCGGCGGCCAAAACCTGCGAGGCTTTATGCATGACGGTCTCGTGAGAGACGTCGCTATAAGCAAAGATGACCTGTTCAACCTTCAGGTCCTGGATCAGACGCACCAGTTCGGATTCGGGGTAGATCGGAATTCCACCGGGGTAGAGCTTGCCAGCCAACTCTTCCGGGTAGCGCCGGCCTTCGATGTTGGGAATCTGAGTCGCGGTAAAGGCTACCACCTGGTAGCCGGGGTTATCGCGGAAGTAGACGTTGAAATTATGGAAGTCTCGGCCCGCGGCGCCCATGATCAGGGTTCGAATGGTCATACGTTTGGATCTCCTTTGAATGTGAATATAGATTTGGAATCTGTTTCACATCGCTTGTGGGGCTGTGATGCCCAGCAAAGCCAGGCTGTTGGCCAGAGCCTGACGGGTTGCCATAACCAGGCGCAGCCTGAAGCTGCGAACCGGCTCTTCGGCTTGAAGAACCGGGCACTGCGTGTAAAAATCGTTGAAAGCGCGCGCCAGATCATAGGCGTAGGTCGCCATCCACATTGGACGCAGTTCGCCGGCAGCACGCTGCACTTCGTTCGGCAGGCGCGCCAGCAGATCGATCAATCCTAACTCGGAGACAGTCAATTCAGAACTCGAGGCAACCGATTCAGTCGGCTCCACCCCGCCCTTGCGTAAAATACTGCCGCCGCGCACGAAGGCATATTGAATATAGGGAGCAGCCTGGCCATTAAAGTCCAGCGCGGTTTCCCAATCAAATGTGACGAGTTTGGTGTTCTCGCGTGCCAGCATGGGGTATTTGATGGCGCCAATGCCCACAGCCTGTGCTACGGATCGTTTTTGGTCATCCGTCAAGTCCGGATTCTTCACCTTAACGACGTCATAGGCGCGCTCGGTGGCCTCAGTGATCAGGTCCTCGAGCAATACTACCGTGCCTTCGCGCGAAGCCATAACCACGTTGCCGGGCAAGGTGACCAGTTCGTAAGGAATGTGCTGGCAGCTTTCTGCCCAGGAGAAGCCGGCGATTTCCAGTGTCTTGAACACCTGTTGGAAATGCAGCGACTGGCGCACATCTACGACGTAGTAGGATTTGGCCAGGTTGGGATACTCGGCGAATTTCCGGCGGGCTAATGACAGGTCCTCGGTTGCATACAAAGCCGTGCCGTCAGAACGCAGTACTACCAATACGCGGTATTTTTCGTTTTTCAGACCGAGGAGGTCGTCGATTTTGACGATGACCGGGCCATCGGGGCGCTCATCCGTGGCAATCCCTTTTTCGATCAGATCGCCAACCATGCGCTTACCCGATTGCTCTTCTTCGCTGTTGAAGTAATAGCGGTCGAAGGGGATGTCCAGACGGCTATAAATCTCATCAAAGCCGTCCAATGACCACTGGCGCGTCTCCTGCCACAAGGCGACGATTTCCGGTTCGCGGCTGTCCCAGCGTCTGTAGAGTTCACGGATTTCAGCTTCCAATTCCGGAGCTTCTTCCAGCCGCCGGCTGGCTTCAGCATAGATGCTGCCCATCCAGCGTGTGATATCCTTTTCCGGCTTTTGACCGGCATGGAATTTGCTATAGCACCACAGCCATTTGATGACATGCAGACCGATGTCGCCGGGGTAATTGGCACGAATCACGTCGAAGCCGGCAAAAGCCAGTAAACGAGACAGACCGTCTCCCAGTATGGCGGAGCGCAAGTGCCCCACATGGAAAGCTTTGTGAGTGTTGGGCTGCGAGAACTCGACCATCACCTGCTCGCCGCGGTCAACTCCCCGCCCAAAATCTTGTCCCTGTTGGATGGCGGAATCGATTACCCGGCGCGAGTAGAGGGCCGGATCAAAATACAGGTTGAGGTAGCCGTTGACGGCTTCAATTTTCTCGAAACCTGCCGGAGACCCTAAAACTTCCGCGATTTGGCTGGCAAGTTCCTGAGCGCGTTGATTGACATTAATTTTTTTGCCCTGGCGGGCTTCCTGAGCCGCAAGTTGGAAAAAAGCAGTCGAAAGCCCCCAGTGACCGCTGAACGGAATCCACTTCCATTGAATGACAGCATCCGGCAAACCGTTGGCGGCACAAAAAGCATTGATCTTTTCTTCGATTTGCCGTTGTTCAGCTTCAAACATGGGGTGCGGACCTTCTGGTGAGGGTTGATGATGCGCCGTTTGCGGACGGTCGGATTATATCACAGGCACTATTCCAGCTGGTTTCTTTAACATTCCAGCTTTGATAGATAAAAAAGCGGGAGGATGACCTCCCGCTGACATGAACAAACGGAATACCCGCTGTGCGGGAATAATTTATTTCGTTAAGGTAGCCAGCTTTTTCATTAAGCGGCTCTTGCGGCGGGCAGCATTGTTCTTGTGAATAATGCCTTTTTCCGCAGCCTTGTCGAGCTCGCGGACTGCCATCAGAACTGCTTCGCGGGAATCAGCCTGGATACCCTGCTCTAAAGCCACGACAGCTTTGCTGACGGCTTTGCGGGCATTACCGAGGAAAAAGCGGTTGCGCAGGCGGCGGGTTTCGTTCTGCTTGTTGCGCTTGATTTGTGACTTAATGTTAGCCAAAGTACTTCCTCCAAATAATCTTTCAACGAATTGCGACCCAGAATTCTAACCGATGGATGGGTATTTGTAAAGCATTTTAGAAAAAGTCGGTTGATAATCCATCTGCTGTGGTTGTCAATTTCCAGGTGCGCGAGGTCAATCCGGCTGCGGAAAACGCGTTTTGCATGGCGGACTGAACAGGCTGAATATCGCCATCCGTAAAGGCGATGACACTCGGACCGGCGCCGGATAGCGCTGCCGGCGCTCCCAACGTCTGAGCTGACTGGATGGCAGCCGCCGCACCCGGGATGATATTCAAGCGGTAGGGCTGGTGCAAGCGGTCCTGCAGCGCGGTAGCTAACAATTTTCGGTCGCCGGTGCGGAACGCATCCGCGGTGAGCAGAGCATGCCCCATGTTGAATACCGCGTCCCGCAGTGAGACTTGCTCAGGTAGCGCCCGGCGTGCCTGGATGGTCGGCAGCGAGAAATTCGGCAGCACGACCACCACCTGCCAGGGGCTCATCGGTAATGAGCGTACCACCAGATTACCATCAGGTTCAACTGTCACCGCGATCAATCCGCCAAATAAGGCTGCGGCAGCGTTATCGGCGTGTCCTTCCAATTCGTTGGCAATTCGCAGCATTTCCAGCTGGTTAAGCGGTTTGCCCAACAGGAGGTTGGCTCCCGATATCCCCGCCATGACTGCTGCAGCGCTGGATCCTAAACCGGAACCTAATGGGATGTGATTTTCGCAGGTAATTTTCACACCGGGCGGCAGCCCGTGACCGTGGCGTCGGTAAACCTCAAAAAAGGCTCTGGCGATCAGATTATGCGCATCTACCGGCACTCGACCTGCACCTTCACCCAGCACCTCAACCCTCACCCCGCCCGGCTCGACCGTAAATGTGCAGGTATTCCACAAATCCATTGCCAGCGCCAGGCAGTCAAAGCCAGGCCCCAGGTTGGCGGTCGTGGCTGGAACGCGGACGGTCACCGATTGCGGGGTCACAGTTTTACCCCTCCCAAAATGGCATCTTCAAGCACCGCTATTTCAGCTGGCAGTACACGCGGAGCGGTAAATTGCTTGACGATAATGTCCGGATCCTTCAAGCCGTGACCGGTGCATACCGCCACCACCTGTGTGCCTTTCAGGTCTATTTTCCCGGTTTGCAGTTCGTGCTTCAGACCGGCCAAACCGGCGGCTGAGGCTGGCTCGACCCACACACCGTTGGCAGCCAACTGGCGCTGCATGGCTAAAATTTCGTCATCAGTCACAGCCATTATGCGGCCTCCCGATTCATCGG
This sequence comes from Bellilinea sp., assembly GCA_036514835.1. Classification (GTDB taxonomy): domain Bacteria; phylum Chloroflexota; class Anaerolineae; order Anaerolineales; family Anaerolineaceae; genus Bellilinea. The sequence continues at coordinate 1,720 of DATBWK010000012.1, read as the reverse complement.
CAGCCTGTAAGGCTTGCTCGCCGCGCGCCGGCTTGCCAATGCGAATGGCGGTCGCGACCGTTTCCGGCTGCTCTACCGGGTGCCCAAGCACCAGCGGTGCAGCGCCGGCTGCCTGGACCCCTAATATTTTCGGTAATCCCGTGGTTTTAAGGCCATGGTACTGTTTGAATCCCATCCAATAGGAGGTGATGTTGCCGGCGTTGCCCACCGGCAGACACAACCAGTCTGGCGCGCTGCCCTGCACATCGCATATCTCGAAGGCAGCAGTTTTCTGACCTTCCAACCGGTAAGGGTTAAGCGAGTTGACCAATGCAATCGGGTGTTTCTGGCTGATTTGCATCACCAGGGTCAGGGCATCGTCGAAAGAGCCGTCGATCTGGATCACTTCAGCGCCATAGGCAATGGCACCAGCCAATTTTCCGGCGGCGACTTTACCCTGCGGGATGATCACCACCGCTCGCCGGCCGGAACGGGCTGCATAGGCTGCGGCGGAGGCGGCCGTATTGCCGGTGGAGGCGCAGATGACTGCCTCAACGCCGCGGCCGACCGCTTCGCTGATGGCAACCGTCATGCCGCGGTCTTTGAATGACCCGGTCGGGTTCATGCCCTCGAATTTGACCCACAGCTCAAAGCCGCCGCCAAGTTCCTGCGCCAGCCGCGGCATCGGAATCAAGGGAGTGTTGCCTTCCAATAAAGTGACGGGTTGGGTGTGCGCCGGAATATCCAGCAAGTGCCCATATTGTGCGATGACTCCTACGTATGGCGGCATCCTAGTCTTGACCTTCCCCTTCTGAACGTGATTCTCCACCTAAAGTCAGATCCAGGCCCTGCGCCAACTGCTGACGTTCAGTATCGTTCAAGCGGGCTTCGGGGTGCGTTGGAAAATACTGCAGCGGCGGCATTTCTCCTTTCAGGACTGTCTCACCGGCTTCACCGGCTTCTTCGCCAAAATTGGCGATATCCGAGAAATTGAGCTTATGACGGCCTTCATCGACATCCCGCTGGGTGAGCCAGGAAACCGGAGCAATATTGGTGTACCACGGCCAGATCGTTTCATTGCTGTGACAGTCAAAACAGGCGCGCACCGCCATGGCGCGGGTTTCAGGCGCGTTCCAGGCTGGCTCTTGCACCACCGGCGGATTGGTGTGATTTCGACCGTACGGGATGAATTGGATCAATACAAAAATTGCTGCCAGGAAAACCAGGACGATTATGAGCACTCGGTTAATGGTCCGTTTCATTTCTCCCTCCCGCCGGATAATAAAAAGGTTTCGGGATCTTATTCCCGAAACCTCATTGTACAACAAGATGAAGCTGAATTACTTATCCAGCAGAGCCGCTACACCGGGTAAGGTCAGACCTTCCAGCATTTCCAGCGAAGCACCGCCGCCGGTGGAAATGTGCGTGATCTTGTCTGCCAGGCCGGATTGGTTGATGGCTGCCACCGACTCGCCGCCGCCAATCACACTGACAGCGCTGCTGTCTGCCACCGCCTGCGCGACGCCATAAGTACCTGCAGCGAAGCGCGGGAACTCGAAAACGCCCATCGGACCATTCCACACCACCGTGCCAGCGCCCTTAATGACTTTGGCATAGGCTTCAACGGATTTGGGACCGATATCCAGGATGCGCCAGCCGTCTGGCACCGGGCCGGATGGCATGGTTTTTAAAGCGGCTTCGGCATCGAATTTATCCGCGATGACCACATCCACTGGCAGGC
>DATBWK010000011.1:0-4970 GCA_036514835.1 Bellilinea sp. | reverse complement strand
GCCTGCCCGCGCGAGTAATCCAGCCCGGCGGTAACCGCGATTTGATGACCAAAGTTGCGGGCAAACATCACCGGCCGGACGCGTTTGTCATTGGCAGCCAACTCGCGAATCATCTCCGGTGACTTATCGCGCGAACCGTCATTGATCAGAATCAATTCCCACGGCTCGTGGGTCTGGTCCATCACCTCGCTGAGGCGCCGATAAAGTTCATCCAGGCAGCATTCTTCGTTATAGATGGGTACGATGATCGAGAATGTGGGATCCATTGTGCAAGCCTTCTTTCAAAAGTCGAAGGAGATATCGAGTGGTTTAGATTCCCAAATGCTTTTTAAGGGCCGGAAGCGTCGGCTCGATGACTGGGGCTTCACCGACGGATTTCAGCGCGGCGCGAATGTCTTTTAACCCGCTGCCTGTGTTGATCACTAGAACCGGGTCTTCCGCGCCAATTTTACCTTCCCGCACAGCCTTTTTCAGGCCGGCGTAGCCAGCTGCCCCGGCTGGTTCCGCGAAAATACCCGCTTTGCCAATTTCGCCAATGACTGAAATAATTTCCTCATCCGTTACGGTAATGTATTGACCGCCAGTCTCGCGCGCAGCCCGCACCGCCCGGACACCGTCGCGTGGCAAATCAACAGAGATGGAATCAGCGATAGTGGTGGCTTCCACCGGAATAATCTCTTCGTTCCCTGCGAAAAACGCATTGGCAACCGCCGCGGACTTGTCGGATTGGATGCCAAATATGCGCGGCATGCAATCCAGCCAGCCCAGTAATTGCAGATCCTTAAAGCCCTTATGCAGACCGGAGATGATATTGCCATCACCAACAGAAACAAAAATGGCCAACGGCGAATATTTCTGGGGCAGGGTCAACAGAAGTTTTTCCCAGATTTCGAATGCACCGGTCTTTTTACCCTCTACCGTAAAGGGGTTATATCCAGTATTGCGGCAATACCAGCCAAACTCATTGGAAGCCTGAATGGTCAGGTCAAAAGCCGAATCGTAGTTTCCGTCAACCAGAATCACTTGCGCGCCGAACACCAGCAACTGGGCAATTTTTGCCTGCGGAGCTGTTTTTGGAGCAAAAATCACCGCTTTATGACCAATTGCCGCCGCCATGCCAGCCAGAGCAGCACCGGCGTTGCCGGTCGAGGCTGTGACCGTGATTTCGGCGCCGATCTCCAAAGCCCGGGCTACTACAACCGAGGATGCACGGTCTTTGTACGAGGCTGTTGGATTGCGCCCCTCATCTTTGATCCATAAGTTGTTTACCCCAATTCCCTGGGCTAACCGGTCCACCCGGTAGTTCGGCGTCCAGCCAGCGGTGTGAAGCGGTGTGCCTTCTCCACCGGGGTCTTTGACCGGTAATAATGGCAGGTAACGCCACAAAGAAGGTTCGGTCCGCGAGGTGATGTCATTGATCTGGAAACGTTGATTAATACTGGCATAATCGAGCACCACATCCAGGTTGCCGCCATCTTTGGGGCAGGTATACGTCACCTGGCTGGGAGCATATTCCGTCTGGCACAGGCTGCAGCGATAACCGATGAATTCGCTCATTGGATTGTCCTATTCGTTTTCAAATGGGATGCCCAGCGCAGCCGGCGGCGTTGTACGCATCGCCCGCAGCACTTTCGCGATGAAACGCCGCACTTCCTCTGGCAGTCCCGCCAGGGTGCGGTCAACCCACTCCGAGTTACCGATATTTACCAACAGCAGGGTCAAAATCATTAAGGGGAAAGGCGCAACCTGTAAAACCTGAGACGGGATATTCGGCAGCGAAGGCTGCAGCACCAGACCCAGCCACTGCAGCAGCACGAACAGGTATGCACCAAAAGCCGCACGCAGCGGATTCCAGCCGCCGAAGATGGTAATTGCCAGCGCAATCCAGCCGATGCCATCTAACCCGGTGATGGTGCCCTTCCAGCCCACTTTGACGCTGAGAGAGTACATCGGGCCAGCCAGACCAACCAGAGCACCGCCGATGATGGTGTAAAAGTAGCGCAGGCGATTGACGTTAGCTCCGCGAACGTAGGCAGTCGCCGGCTGCTCACCGATACCCTGCAGCATCAGACCGGGACGGGTCTTGAAGACGAAGATGTATGCCACCGCGATCAAGACAAAGCTGGCATATACCAGGATATCCTGGCGGAAGAACAAGACGCCCAGCACCGGAATTTCTGCCAGGCCAGGAATGGGCAGCGGAGGGACACGCGGGCCAGACAGCCCCATGAAGGGGTTACCGAGGAAGTAGGAAAGGTCGCGGCACATCAATGCCAGGACGAACCCGATCGCCACCTGTGATTGTTTGAGTGCGATGCTGCCAAAGGCCACGATCAAGGAGACAAAAGCGCCAATCGCTGCGCCGACCAGGAAGCCTAGAATCAGGCTGCCGGTAGTGGCGGCAGTGGCGAAACCTGCCATGGCTGTGAGTAGAATCAGGCCGTTTATCGAAAGGTTGGTGATTCCGGCTTTTTCAGTGATGGTCTCGCCGATAACGGCGAAAACCACCGGCGCCGCGGAAGCCAGGATGCCTGCCAAACCGACCAGGGTGGTATTGTCCATGGCTACTTCACCTTCTTCGCGGTCAAGCGGCGGCGCACACCGTCCATCATCAACACGAATAACACAAGTGATCCTTGCAGCACGCCAGAAAGCGCCGAGTCGAGTTTGAGTACGATGGGCAGTTGAATGCTGCCAATATTTAGAGCGGCAAAGAAGAACGCCACCGGGGCTGCCCACAGCGCCTGATAATTAATCAACATGGCGACCATTAACCCAAGGAAGCCGTAGCCCGAGGAAATGGACGGTATCAGGCGGTGGTAAACTGCCAAAACCTGTACAGCGCCAGCCAGACCGGCAAAAGCACCGCAGATGAAAAAGGCTGACATCATATATTTGCCGGTCGGAATGCCGATGACAAAAGCTGCACGGCCGTTTTTACCGACCGCTTTCAGCCGCAATCCAAAATAGGTGCCCTGCAAGATCAAGTAAACAATGGCAATGCCAATCAGCCCGATGCCAAGCGACCACCAGCTCATGCGCAGGCCTTCGACTTGCGGCAGCCACAGCGAATTGTCAAAGGGAACCGTGCCGCTCATCGATCCGACGCCAGGACGCTTCCATGGGCCGAAAATCAGCCAGATGGTCAAAGCGGTCGCGACGAAATTGAGCCCAAGACCGCCAAAAATTTCGTTCACGCCGCCGTAAATCTTCAATAAACCGGTGAGGGAAGCCCACAACATGCCGCCGAGCACGCCAGCCATAAAGCCGATAATGATGATTAATCCCGGTGAAAGGCTGGAGTCCTGCAGCAATCGCAGCGCCCAGGTGGTAAAAATCGCGCCCAGGGTGATCTGACCTTCGATACCGATATTCCACAGACCGGCGGCAAAAGTCAAAAGCAAACCGGTGGTAGCTAGCAGCAGCGGGATCCAGGCGACGATGACGTCCGAGATTTTACCGACCGAGCCGACCGACCCGACCACGATCAAGCGGAAAGCTTCCAGCGGCGGAGCCTTTGCCAGCAGCATAATCAATGTGGTGAAGATCAGCGCACCGACCACCGCGAGGATTTGAAAACCAAATTTAAAACCAGGGGAAGTTTTGTTGAGCACTAGAAACCTTTCCCACCGATCAACTGTCCGAGCTGATCCACCGTGGTGGATGTTGCGTCCAGTGGTTGTGAGACTTTACCGTTATAAAAAACCAAAATACGGTCGCTATAATGCAGCACTTCTTCCAAATCTGCGGAAATAAACACGATACAGGTCTTTTGTTTGCAACGGTCTTTGAGCTTGCTCCAAATCCAAATGGAGGATTCGATATCCAGCCCGCGGGTGGGATGCTCCAACAGCAGCAGACGCAGCGGCGTGCGCAGCATCGCCAGAAGGGCGCGCTGCTGGTTGCCGCCGGAAAGCGCTTCCACGCGGGTGACCGGCTCGCCTTTGATGTTGAAGCTCGTAATTCTCTCGCGGCTTACGGTCACCGCTTTTTCGCGGTCAATAAAGAAACCGGATTGACCCTCACTCAGAATAAAATGCTCGGTAATGGACAACCCGGGAATAAGGCCTTCCTCCATGCGCGAGGCGGGCACATAAGAAACCCCAACACCTTGAAAGCTGTGATACGGTTTACCAGTCATACGCTTGCCGTTGAGAACGATCTCGCCGCCAACCGGGCGAATCAGCCCGGCCAGAGTGCGCAGAAACTGTCGTTGTCCTGAGCCTTCCATGCCCGCCAAACCGATTACCTCGCCACAATTAATGATCAGATCGGCGCCGCGGATCTGGATGCGATTGTCATCAATGGATAGCCCGGCAACCTCAACTGCCGGTTCACAGAATTCCAATTGTGTTTTTTCGTCCAGACTGATGACTTTGCCGAACATCAGCTCGACCAGGTTATCAGTCTCGTACGGTGGTGCAACCTCTCCAACCAGGCTGCCCTGGCGGAAAACTGCGATTTTATGGCACAGCCCTTCTACATCTTCCAGCTTGTGTGACACGAAAATAATCACCATACCCTGGCTGGCCAATTTTTTCAAAGTTTCGAATAATTTCGCCTTCTGGCTGGCGCTGATACCGGTAGTTGGCTCGTCCAAAATTAATACCCGCGCACCCAGCCACAATAAGCGCAGAATTTCCAACTGTTGGCGTTCTCCAACGGTCAAACTATCTACATAGGCTTCCGGATCAAGGTTGAAGCCAAATTGTGATTGCAATTCTTTGAGTGCCTTAGAAACTTCGCCCTTGTTGGGGAACAAGCCGCCATCATGGCCGATCAACATATTGTCAACGATCTTCATGGGCGGAAAATCCAGAGGATCCTGATGGAGCATGCCGATTCCTTGCTTGATCGCATCAGACGGCGAGGTGATCCGAACGGGTTTCCCATCCAGCAATATTTCACCGCTGTCAGCATGGATGAATCCTGACAGCACTTTCATCAAGGTGCTTTTACCAGCACCGTTT
>DATBWK010000010.1:0-8329 GCA_036514835.1 Bellilinea sp. | reverse complement strand
TGGAGCATGCCGATTCCTTGCTTGATCGCATCAGACGGCGAGGTGATCCGAACGGGTTTCCCATCCAGCAATATTTCACCGCTGTCAGCATGGATGAATCCTGACAGCACTTTCATCAAGGTGCTTTTACCAGCACCGTTTTCACCCAGAATCCCCTGGATAACACCGGAATCAATTTTTATAGAAATGTCGTTATTCGCGTGGACAGCTCCGAAAGTTTTATGGATATGGACCAGTTCAACATTCATTTGATTCTCTGATTTGCAGGAATAATGGTAAGGTCAATATTGTGATCGTCAGTTTTCATTTTTTGATTAATTTTAAGAGGGAATGTAGCGCAACTGTCGGCGAGGCGGGTCGATATTCTTACCGGAGGGGCGATTCTATCCACCCCTCCGGTTCCTGACATTTTACGGGATTGGTTAACAATCCCGCTCAATCAAACGTTTACTGAGCAGAAACGCTCTGGCCTTCCATACCTTCGAGCAGCTGGGGCAGGTACCATACCTGAACGTCCGTGCCGACTTCGCCGTCAGCCAGGTAAGCGGTTCCATCCTGCAGGTTGATCGGTCCAGTCCACAGATTCAGACCGCCGGCCAATTCAGCGATGAAGGCGTCCAGGCTGGTGGCAGCTTCAGCAGACAGGGCAGCGCCCTTCTGGAAACCCACCGGGCTGGTGTCTACATTATTGATGTCAGTCCAATCGGGAGCTAACCACTCAAAGTAGGAGGCGAAGGTGCCATCTATGACAGCCTGAGCCTGTTTCAGATAGACAGGACCCCAGTTGAAGTATGGCACACCCAGGCAGACATCGGCACCTTCTTCGCAGGCAGCCACGTAGTCATAGGGCACAGCCCAGGCATCTTTGCCAGCGGCTTTGGCTTTGCCAGCTTGCACAAGACCTTCGGTGGTGTCAATGCCGGAGATTACCACATCGTAACCGCTGTTAAGGAAGTCATCCGCAACCTGGGTCGGGTCAGAGGTGAAACCGGGGATATTGAACCAGAAGCCAATCCAGGTGACCTTGAATTGGAGGTCAGCAGCGGCTTTGCCGGCGTAGTTCTCGTAGCAGTATTTGGCGCCGAGGAAAGCTGATGAAGCCAGGCGGCGGGTCTCGTCATTGATTAGGGGTCCGAGGTAACCAATTTGACCGGATTGAGTGGTCAAAGCGGCAGCGCAGCCCGCGATCATCTTGCCGTATTCCATGCGGCCGAAGGAGTTGCCGAACAAAGGCAGCTCGACATAATTAGCGCCATCTGCCCAGGAGGTGTCACCGGAGGCGTGAATGGTAGCGACGTCGGGGTGAGCCTGAGCAAATTCAACAGCAGAGTCTTTCATGTCGTCGGAGTTGAAGATGATCAGCTTGGCGCCCTTGGACAGTAAATCCTCAGCCAGCTGAGCCGGGGTGGTGCCAGGGCGATCTGCGCTGTTGACTTTGTCGATGTAGATCATCTTGGCGCCGGGCAGGTTTTCTTCAACATACAGGCCGCCTTCGTAATGGGCCTGGCTGTATCCATGGTCATTGTAGGGTCCGACGAACAGCATGCCGAAGATAAATTCCTCGGGAGCGGCAACGGTGGGTACTTCGGTTGCAACCGGGGCATCGGTGGGGACGGGAACATCCGTCGCAACCGGTGCAGGTACATCAGTCGGCGTAGCAGTGGCGGCTGGTTGGCAGGCAGCCAATAGCATGGCAGCCAAAAGCAAAAGACTTGCGAACAACCACAATCGTTTCATTTCTCCTCCAAACTCAATTGACAAAAAGGGTAGTGGGATTGGTTCAACACAGCAAATTGCCTGTGATGGTCCTTCAACGAGACGGTCGAACGTTTGTGGGGTAACACCTCCTTCATTCAACGTATCGTGAATGGATTGCATCCCCACTAAAAACAGAATTATCCAGATCCGCATGCAAACCTGGAAACACTGTCTATTTTACAATATTCTGAAGGGTTTTCAGCCAGTGGGATCGGGGAAATGGAGTATTTCCCCGTCCCACCGGAATATTTTAAGGTTACGGAACGATCAGGGTTCCAGTTTCACCGCGCAGTGCCCGGCTCAGGTTCTCTGGATTGGTGATAATGGCAGCTTTGCCGCCCGATTCGAGGAAGCGTAAAATCGCCTGTATCTTGGGCAGCATTGAACCCTTGGCGAAGTGACCTTCTTCGATGTATTTTTTAGCTTCTGCGACGGTCAATTTATCCAACCATTTCTGGTCGGGTTTGTTGAAGTTGATGGCAACCTTCTCGACCGCGGTGCTGATGATGAACATGTCGGCCTTAATCAGGGTAGCCAGCACGGATGAGCCGAAATCTTTGTCGATGACGGCTTCCACGCCCACCAGTTCGCCATTTTCCTGGCGAATGACCGGGATGCCGCCGCCGCCGACGCCGATTACCACAAATCCGGCATCGATCAATTTGCGAATAGCCTCAGCTTCCACAATTTCACTGGGGATCGGAGAGGCAACCACCCGCCGCCAGCCGCGTCCGGCGTCTTCCACCACATTCCAGCCATCATTGGCCTGTTTTTCTTTCGCTGTTGGTTCATCCATAAACGAACCAATCGGCTTGGTGGGATTTTGGAAAGCTTTGTCATTCCGGTCAACCACTGTCTGGGTGACCACCGCCACAGCTCTCTTGTCCATCTTGCGGGCTAAGAACTCGTTATGCAGCGCCTGTACAAACATGTATCCGATCGAGCCTTGCGTATCCGCGCCGCAGTAATCCAGCGGCACTTCGTGCAATTCGTGCCGGGAAATTTCAGAGCGGCGTAGGATGAATCCAACCTGCGGGCCATTGCCATGGGTTACGACGACGTCGTATCCCAATGAAATCATGTCTGCAATATGGTGCATAGATTCAGCACCAGCTTGAAATTGGTCTGGAACAGTCGCATGCTTGGCATCTTTAATCAGCGAGTTTCCGCCTACTGCAACAACAACAACACCTTTTCCTGCCATTTGTTAAATTTCCTCTCTCGATTATTAATGATGTTTCGTAAAATTTTAACCCATCGTCAGCGCCATGACCGCATTTTGGGCATGCATGCGGTTCTCGGCTTCGTCAAATACCACGGATTGCGGCCCGTCCATGACTTCATTGGTGACTTCAACCTCGCGGTCGGCTGGTAGCGGGTGCATGAAAATGGCGTCACTCTTGGCCAATTTCATCTTCTTGGCATCGGTGATCCAATTTTTATATTTGTCCTGTAAACGTTTGCCTTCGGCAGCATCAGTGGTGGTCAACAGCGGACCCCAGGACTTGGCATAAACCACATCTGCATCCTTGAAACCCTCTTCCATGTCATGCACAATCTCGAATTTAGTGCCAAACATCCGAGCTTGCTCAGCAGCCTGAGCTTCGATTTCGGCCATCAACGGGAATTCTTTCGGGTAGGACAGGGTGACATCCATACCGAAGCGCGGCATTTGCAGAACCAATGACTGCGGTACCGAAATCGGTTTCAGATACGAAGCCGCATATGCCCAGGAAACGACGATCTTCTTTTTGCGCAGGTCGCGGCCTTTCTTTTCCATAATGGTCATCAGGTCAGCCAGGCACTGGAAGGGGTGATAAATGTCGCATTGCATGTTGAGCACCGGAACTCGTGAGGATTTGGCAACCTCATTAATGTACTGATTGCCAACACCCCAATCAACGTGGCGGATCGCGATCCCGTCGAAATAACGGCCGTAGATTTCGCCAATTTCGGTAGAGGTATCGCCATGCTTGATCTGGGTGGTGGTGCTTTCGATGAAAGCAGCGTGACCGCCCAGATGCGCCATGCCGGCTTCGAACGAGCCGCGCGTACGAGTGCTGGAGAAGAAGAACAGCATAGCCAGCACTTTATCTCGCAAATAGGGAGTTAATTCGTTTAAGGCGCGTTTACGCTTCAGATCAAAAGCAACCTCCATAACTGTTTCGACTTCCTCTTTGGAAAAATCAAGGTCGCCGATTAAATCCCGTCCGTGTAAAAATGTTTGCATCTTTTTTACTCCTTTAAACTTGTGAAGGAATATCCTTCACTGGATTCACTTGATCAAAATTTACTCTACCTTACCCAACACCAGTGCGATGAGCGCCATGCGCATCACAACACCGTTGGCAGCCTCCTGCCAGTAACGCGACCAGCGGGTGATATCCACGTCAGTCGGGATTTCATCCATGCGTGGGAGCGAATGCAGTAAGATCGCGTCGGATTTGGCTTTGGTCGCCAGCAATTCGCGGGTGATCTTGTAGTTCGCGGGTGTCAATTCGGCATCACCTTTGCGCTCATCGCGCGCTTTGGTGTAGTCCGGTTGGACGACCGGCTCGACCAGGATCACATCCGCCTCGGCAATCGCCTTATCGACATGATCAACTTCGCGGAAATTAAGGCTGTATTGTTTAAGCTCTTTTTTGAACTCAGGCAGCAGCGACATATCCGGAGGTGCAACGAAGGTGATCGGGCAGTCGAACTGCGACAGGGCGTAAGCCAGAGAATGCATGGTGCGCATGCGCATGTCACCGACCGCCAGCCAGTTCAAGCCGTCGATGCGGCCTTTCTCGCGTAAGACTGTGTATAAATCCGTCAGGATCTGGGTCGGGTGCTCTCCCCAACCATCGCCGCCATTGATGATCGGAATTGAAGCCCATTTCGCTGCTTCCATTGGCGCGCCTTGCTGGAAATGCCGCATGACAATCACATCGCCATAAAATTCCAGCATTTTGACGGTGTCTTTGATCGATTCCTGGTAGAAATCGCCAGCGCGGGTCATCTTGGCATCCGAAAAACCCGTCACATGACCACCAAGGCGATGCATGGCAGCTTCATGCGCCAGCCGGGTGCGTGTGCTCGGCTGATAGAAAGCAGTAACCAGGGTCTTATCGGCACACAGGTCTACATTCTTTCGCTCGCGAGCAATATCTTCCATTTTGCGGGCGACTTCAAATACATGTTGAAATTCTTGACGTTCGAACTCTTTGAGTGACAGGATGTCACGACCAGCAAAACTACGCATATCAATCCCTCCGAAAAGTCAGATGTGAGTTGGATTTGTCAAACCAGGTTGTTCTGGCTGCATAGCTGCGTGCTCGTTCTGAAGAGGAAGTATTTCCTCACCCCAAACATCAATAAGGGCACCTGTATTTACCTCAAACTGTCGATTCACCTCCTGGTTAACCGTTCACGTTGACGTGCGTCAGAGAGCCAACCCGGCGAACGACATGGAATCGGAAATGGCCGGGAATAAAATAACTCTTGGAATAATTAACAACGCGCCCCGAATCATCCGATAAAAGCGCCTGGAACATCAGCAGCACATCGCCGCGTTGAATTTCCAGCGCACGGGCAATTTCGGAAGGGGCAGCGACGGCATTGATTTCTGTGTAGGACTTTACCAGTTTGGGTGAACCTCTCTCGAGGAGCAGGTCAAGAACTGAGCCGTTAAAGCCTTCATTCAGATCGGAAGCCGTAAGAATTTTTTCCGGCAAAATATCTATCAGAAATGCCACCGGCCGATCGTCACCCAGGATAACCCGTTCGACCTCGAAAAGGGCGGTATCTTCATCCACACCCAGTGCACTCGCCTGTTCACCATCCGCCATAATTTGGTGAATGCGAAGATCGCCCATGGAAATTTTCAAAGAGATCGATTCAGCCGCAGATTCGATACTTTTGAGTACCTCCAACCCGCTTTCAATGACCGAAGGCCTTCCAACCACAAAGGTGCCAATCCCCTGGCGGCGGCGAATCAACCCCTGTCCTTCGAACGCGCGCATAGCCTCGCGCAAGGTCGCCCGTGAAACACCCAGCTGCTGCGCCAACAACGGTTCGGAGGGCAGGCGGTCGCCGGGTGCTGTTTTTTCGATGAGTTCCGCCAGTACAACTTGCAACCGCTGGTATGGGTGGATATTTTCTGTCATCATTCTCTCCCTAATCCTCGATTACTGGAATAAATTTGAACTGTACGACATCCACAACACCCAGGTCGGAAATGCGCAACTCAGGGATGACCACCAGGGCCATCAGGCTAAGCTGCATATTGGGGTTGTTCAAATGGCAGCCGCAAGTTTCAAACCCTTGCAGAACTGTCGCGGCTTCAGCTGCCACGACCGTGGCGGGCTGGCTGGACATCAATCCGGCAATTGGCAGATTAACCTTGCCGATTACCTGCCCATCCTTGATCACCACCTGCCCGCCGCCGCTGGCTGCCAATTCATTGACGGCCTGGGCCATCAAAGCATCATCGGTGCCGATGACAATCATGTGATGGCTGTCATGTGCCACAGTGGTGGCAATGGCGCAGTGCGCAGCCAGACTAAAGCCCTTAACTAACCCAATCTGAACCCGTCCGCTTGCCTGGTGGCGCTCCACCAGGGCAATTTTAATGATGTCGTGTGCAATATCGACTTGAACCAACCCATCTATAATTTGGACTTGCTCGCGCAAATGGTGATTGGGCGCCTGATTTTCGATCACCCCGATAACATTGGCGATGGAGGTGCCATTTTGAATATTTTTTGCTGTAAGGGCAAAATCAGCCGCGGTTTTAAGGCGGGGCAGGTGAACTGAGTTTTTTACCCAGGCTGGATAGTCATGCGCGGGCAGATCGATGCACATTTTGCCGTTTTCAGCCGCGATGTGACCGCGGGCAATGACCAAATCTGCAGAAAAATGGTTCAAGTCTTTCACTAAAACCACATCGGCGAAACGGCCGGGAGCAATCATGCCCATATCGCGGGTGACGCCGAAATGGTCGGCAGTGTTGATGGTTGCCATTTGGATGGCAGTCAGCGGGTCCAGCCCTTGACTGATGGCATGGCGTAGAACCCGGTCAATGTGACCTTCCTGCACCAGGGTGGCGGAATGCGAGTCGTCGGTGCATAGCAGAAAGCGGCGTGGGTCCAGACCTTTTTCGGTGATGGCTTTGACCTGGGCAGCCACATCATGCCAGGCCGAGCCGTAGCGCATCATCACTTTCATGCCCTGGCGGGCGCGTTGGATGGCGTCATTGACAGTGGTCCCTTCGTGGTCATCTTCAGCGCCGCCTACGACATAGCCATGGAACGGTAGACCCATGTCCGGCGAGGCATAATGTCCACCGATCACCTTGCCAGCAGCCCGGGTGGCAGCCATTTCAGTATGCACTTTTTCCTGACTGTTGAAGACGCCGGGAAAATTCATCATCTCGCCAAGGCCAACAATGCCAGGCCAATCCATCATTTCCGCCACGTCTGCCGTGCTAATGCTGCCTCCCGGAGTCTCGAACCCCGGAGCTGACGGGACGCAGGACGGCGCCTGAACAAAAACATGAATGGGTTGATCGGCAGCTTCGTCCACCATCAGGCGGACTCCTTTAATACCGAAAATATTTGCAATCTCATGCGGATCCACAAACATGGCGGTGGTGCCATGCGGAATAACAGCCCGGACGAACTCTGTGACCGTCAACATGCCAGATTCAACGTGCATGTGCCCGTCCATCAGACCGGGAACCAAAAAACGGCCGTTGGCTTCAACCACTTTGGTTTGTTGGCCAAGCGTATGAGAAGCATCCGGGCCGACAAAGGCGATGCGTCCAGCGAGAATTGCGATATCCGTATCTGGAATAATTTCACCGGATTGAACGGACACCCACTGGCCTTTTCGAATGATCATATCTGCAGGCAGGCGGCCCATGGCGCAATCCACCAATTTTTTCGTGGATTCTGCGATTGTTTCTATATCCATTCCACCTCCAATATAAACAAAGCAACTTGTCGAGGATACAAGTTGCTCATGGGTTTCCGGTTAGCAGACGGGCGGCAGCTTGATTATGAATCTCAATCTGCCGGTGCAGATCCAGTGTGGCCAGCTGACCCTGCTTAACAATAAATTTGCCGTGTACCACGGTATTATCGGTGTTGTGCGGCTGACAAAACACCAGAGCCGCCACCGGATCGTGCAGGGCTCCGGCGGTTTCCAGGCGGTTGAGGTCGTAGGAGATGAAATCCGCGCACTTACCTGCCTCGAGCGCGCCGATATCACTGCGCCCTAGGACCTTAGCGCCGCCGATGGTAGCCAATTCCAGGGCTTGCCTGCCGGTCAACAAGGGGGGAGAATCATCCGTTGAGAGCGAAGCTCCTGCTAAACCAGCCGCGAGACGCGACAGCAGCATTGCCTGGCGAGCCTCCGCCAACATGTGCGAGCTGTCATTGCTGGCAGAACCGTCCACGCCCAGCCCGACTTTGACACCAGCGCGCAGGTAAGCAGTCAACGGCGCAATGCCGGAAGCCAGCCGCATGTTGGAAGATGGGCAGTGCGCCACACCACAACCGTGGTGGGCAAATACCTTGATCTCCGGCGC
>DATBWK010000009.1:0-5519 GCA_036514835.1 Bellilinea sp. | reverse complement strand
TCGGTTCAACTTGCTGCTCCTGTGGTGATGAAATAACTCGCGGGTAAATAGTAGAACATTTGACCGGTGCAATTCAATATGTCAAAAGGTGCAATTCCTCAGGCGTGGGGGTGCAGGTTTTTAAGCCATTTAGCCGTCACGGGATTTTTGACATTTAAGACAGATCGATGCGGTTTCAGCAGAATATTGCGATAAATATTTGGGGATCTGGCGGGTATGTAACTATGGAGCAGGGGGGCTTGAGGATTGGTATCTATTTACCGCATGGACAATGAAATTGAAGTGTGAATCATTCTTAAAGTAGTTAAGTCGTTAATAGAGTCGTTAATAGAATCACGTGCAATTTTTGCACTCCGAAGAGGTGCAGAATTTGCATGCTATTGAAGTGCAATATTTGCCTGCTGGCAGCCTGAATGCAAGATTTTCCGGTTGGGGAGGGGGCAAAGCTTGCCTGCTGGCCAGGCTGCAGAATTTGCATTCCGGCCAATCACCAGCTACACGCTCAGACCATGTTCTATAATCAGCGATAGAACGCGGATTTTGAGACGATGCGTATAGATCTATGAATCTGGTGTTCTACCCAGGGTCATCGTCGGGTTGGGGCGCCGGAGAAGTCAAATTTCTAGACCCCCATATATGGGGGTGGGACGGTGTTCTATATGGATATTTAGAACAATAAGTGTCAAGTTTCAAGTGTCACGTGCCGTAGGCCACCGCACTCCATCGGACGTGGGCTTTCAATCTGCGAGTGACGAGAACGCAGTGTGCTGTGGGTGGCCGCGGGAAAATGAACATTGCGACTCAACTGAGGGTCTAGTACATGTGCAGGGCGCCGTTCTGTCCCCAGTGCGTTGCACCTGGCGAACAATCAGGATCATTTTGGCTGGATTAAGGTGCGATGCACCTGATCTTCGATAACTTCGGAATATTTCAGGTTTAAGTGCACGTGCAAGACGCCGTTCTGCCCTCGGTGCGTTGCACCTGATCTCAGAAAATAATCTTGTCCAGTATTGCTGGTTGAAGGGCACGTGCAATGCACCAAAAACAGGTGCGATGCACGGATGCCAAATACAGGTTGCAGGCACGAAGGTTAAAAACGGATGCAATGCACGAGGTTTTTCGTGTCACGTGTCAGGTGTCTGGGTAAACCCATCATCGCTTATTAGCGGGATTTCGGCTAAAAAAGGGTCTGATTACTGATCCCAGTGCCCGCGAGTCCTATTTGGCACTCGACAAGTGACACTGTAAATATCGTGTAGCCGAATTAGCTCACGGCTGAAGTGATAGTCATCTGTAAGTAACAATTCGTTTTAACCGTGTTAATATCTAAGTCACACGGGAATTGTCGCAGGGTGGATGATATAATCCCGCGATGTGAGGTAGCATGGTGGATCCCATTCTCGAACTCGAAGTCCATCTGGCATCTGCCAGTGAGCTTCAAGACAAAATTGAAACCATCAACACGCTGGCGCTCAAATTGCGCTACCGTGATGTCTCACGCGCCATTTCCCTGACCAAACAGGTACAGCAGCTGGAGGCAGGGGAAGCCGCCAGCGACCCGCTCTACATCCGCGGTCTGGCTGAGTCGCTGCGCAACCTGGGGGCGCTGCATACCCAGGTGGGCGATTACGAAGAAGCGCTGCGCGTACTGCTGGAGGCTTTGGAGCTGTACGAGCAGATCGAGGACCGGCGCGACCGCATAACCGTTTATGCCCAGATCGGCGCGGTGTACCTGTACTTGTCCAGCTTCGTCAACGCGCTGCAGTACACCCTCAAGGGACTGGAGCTTGCTCGCCTGTCCGAGGAGCGCGAGCTGGAAGGGGCGCTGCTTAACAACCTGGCGACCATCTACATTTTGCGGCAGGAACACAGCCGCGCGCTGCCGTATCTGCTCAAGACCTTGCAAATTGCCGAGTCAGCCGGGGATATGCGCACCCAGGCTGAGGCGTTGGACAACATCTGCAACGTTTACTGCCGTCTGGAGAGCCCGGAAGAGGCGCTGGCAGCCGGCGAGAAGAGCTTGATGTTGTATCGCGAGTTGGGGGAATCACAGGGAGAAGCCGAGGTGCTCAACACGCTGGGCACCGTATACCAGGCTGCCCACGAATATCAACGGGCGTTGGAATGTTACAGCGGAGCGCTGGTACTATCGCGTAAAATCGCGCTGCGATACGAGACGATCGGTGCGCTGCTGCACATCGCCAGCGTCAAAGCCGACCAAAATCAAATGGAAGAGGCGCTGAAAACCCTCAAGCAGGGGCTGGAGCTGGCAGAAGAGATCGGCGCCAAAGGCCGGCTGGTGGAGGTACATCAGTCGCTGTCGTCGGTGTATAACAAGTCCGGACAATTCCAGCGGGCGCTGTTCCATTATGAAAGTTTCCATCAGATCAAAGAGCAGGTGTTCAACGACGAGGCGGAGACCCGCTTGAAGAACCTGGAAGTGGTTTACCAGGTGGAGGCGGCCCGCCGAGACGCCGAGATCGAACAGCTCAAAAATGTGGCGCTTAAGCAAGAGATTCACGAGCGCTTCCAGGCGCAGCAGGCGCTGTTGGCTGCCAACCAGCAGCTTCAGGTTGAGATTGAGGAACGCGAACAGTTGATTCAAGACCTGAATGCCTTTGCCCACATGGTGGCGCATGACCTGAAAACACCGCTGCAAAGCCTGGCGATCCTGTCCTTTATGCTTGAATCGGTGCTGACGAAGCTGGAAGGCGCGGATGAAGCGCTCAATTTGACGGGCGAGATCCGCCAAACCGGGCAAAAGGCCAATTCGATCATCATGGAATTACTGACGCTGGCCTCGCTGCGCAGTCGAGACGTCGAGCCGACCGATTTACAGATGGAATTGGTGGTCGCAGAGGCCATCAAACGGGTGAGTTTCTTGTTGGAGAATTCCGGCGCCAGACTGACGGTAGCCGATGAATGGCCAGCGGTACGCGGTCACGGTCCGTGGATTGAAGAGGTGTGGGTCAATTTGATCAGCAACGCGGTGCGCTACGGGGGTAAGCCTCCGGTAGTGCAGGCTGGCGGCGAAGTGCTGCCCGGCCGTATGACACGCTTCTGGGTGCGCGACAATGGGATTGGTATCGCTCCGGCGGATCAGGGTAAATTATTCCAGGATTTCAGCCGGCTAAACACCACCCAGGCAGCCGGTCATGGGTTGGGATTGTCAATCGTGCGGCGGATCATCGAGAAACTCGGCGGCGAGGTGGGGGTCATCAGCAGCGGCGTGGACGGCGAAGGCAGCGAATTCTGGTTTACGCTGCCGGCGTAATTCATCACCACAGAGTACACGTAGATCACAGAGAAAACCAAAAAAATTTGGTTTTCTTGGCATACATACGGTTCTGGTTAATTGGATTGCCCACAAAGCATTCGGTGAGTGAGCGCCGCAAACCGGACAGATCGTTTTCAACGTCATCAGCGAACCCCGACATCTCTCCGCCACAGGTCCTCCCGTAACGGCGCCCGCAGGGCGATCTGCCGAAGGACGCCGGGACAGTGTGTGATCGAGGCAGAAAAGTACCCGTCGTTTTGAGAAAAATTCATTAAACCTCGCCAATAGCGGTGGCTCATCAATGTGTCCGCCGCCCGCCGTTCGACAGGCTCAGGAAACAGGCGGGGCAGTCCATCGACCAGCCCCGGCCCGATTGGTTGTAGAAATTCCACGGGAAAATCCTTATACTGAAGCTATGGGTCCCTTGCTAATCGAAAAAGGAGCTAAACCATGGAGAACCCATTTGTCGACATCAAACCAAAGTCAGAGATCGAAATTGATGAAACCGTCGAAGGCCTTCAGCAGAAACAGGCAAAGCGGGATGCCATCTACGCTCAGTATGACCCTATGGTGAACGAAATTCTGGAGCTGTTCATCGTCACGCACCGGCAGGGCATTTGGGAAAAAGATAGCGACTGCGTGCGCCGCTACTGCTGTCACGTAGCCTGGTTTGCAGGCCCAAAAGAAAAATATCACGATCCTTACGATATCCACCATACGCTGCGCCGGCGCCTCGAAGTCACACTTGAAATGGACGGGCTGTGCAATCCCACCGGATTTAAAGTGACCAATTACGAAGGCATCGTCAAGACCGTCCATGTCGGGCTGGAAAAGGATGATCTTGTGCGCGGGATTAAAGCGATCATGGTCTGATGCCCGGACCACTGCCGGCGTACTTCTCTCTCCGTGGGACTGCTGGAGAGGCAATTTCCAACTTATCGCAAGACCCATTGACCCCTGCGGGGTGTTTTTGGATCCAGTTTTCGTAGGTTGTATAGCCTGCAGGGCACTCGTTGAGTGAGCGGTGCTTCATCGTCAACCACGAAACCCAACATCGCGAAAATTGTAGCGAGAATAATTACTATTTTCGAATAAATTATGGTTGAGCCAGGCCTGGACGAATTGCGCAAGAATTTAGATATTTCGCGGGAATTGGCCCGAAGTCTGGGGCTGGAAGTCGTGGATATTCTCAAGCAGGGGTATTATCGGACGGAATCTGGCAAAGTAATTCGAATTTCTGACGCCCTCCAGGCTGCAGCTGAAGGAACGGTTACATACGTCTCAGAGGACAGTTTGCCGACGATTTGGGATGGAAATTATGAAACCCAGGTCGAGGTTCAAAACACAACAACGCTGCGGGCGGCTAAAACGCTGATCGATGATGGATTAAACCCTGTGGCCCTGAACATGGCATCAGCGACATCGCCTGGTGGGGGATTTCTTAACGGTGGTCGTGCGCAAGAGGAATACCTCGCGCGCTCCAGCGGCCTGTACCGCTGTTTGCAAAACAATCGCATGTACCAGGACCGCGCCTTCGAAAGTAATCCTTTTTATGCAGATTATTTCATTTATTCCCCAGATGTGATTGTTTTTCGCGGAGATGACAGCCGGCTGCTCGAAAACCCATTTTACGTTTCGATTCTGACCTCGCCGGCTGTGCACGCCGATGGAGTACGTCATTTCTTCCCAGACCGGCTAGCCGAAATAGAGAGGGTGATGGGCAAGCGGATTGTCAGGTTGTTGGCGGTTGCCACCCGTCACAAGCATGATTCGCTTGTGCTGGGGGCCTGGGGCTGCGGTGCATTTGGAAACGACGGTTCAGTCGTATCACGGTTATTCAAACAGGCTATAGATGAAAATTTCCAGGGGGTTTTCAAGAAAATCGTTTTCGCCATTACCGATTGGTCAACAAATCAAAAATTCATCGGTCCGTTTAAAAGAACTTTTTGTCACGAGGACTGATACCACTCAGGTGTTTATTTACGATCACATAACATTCATAAACCCCTCACTGCCCGTATTGGTAATGGGTGCGGTTCCCTTGTGACGACCAGCCGGGAATCGGCGATTCCTGCCCGAATTGAGGTGCTGCCGCACCTAATTAACTTCGTGTAGCCAATTATTTATAGTGTTGGAGGGGTAAAAACCTGCCCGTTTATGATATAAATGATAAAGAATACCGGCAGGAGGCGCATATGGGCTGCTCGCAGTGTGTTGGATTGGAACAGGAAACCCAAAAATG
>DATBWK010000008.1:0-2198 GCA_036514835.1 Bellilinea sp. | reverse complement strand
CCCGGAGAATGTCAAAGCAAAAGAGGTGGATTTGCGGCAAATTGGTAAAAAGTCGCGCTTCACACTCGACCTGCCGCCGTGCTGTGTTGCGGTCGTTGCGTTGGAATAATTTCCCCTATTGACAATTTGATTGGTTTGCTGTACTATATCCGTAACAATTATAGTTTTCACGGATATAGACGATGACCCCAACAGAACCTCAACCCCTCACCCCGGCAGTATTTCACATTCTATTCGCGCTGGCGGATGGTGAAAAGCACGGTTACCGCATCATGCAGGCGGTGAAGATCAACTCTCGCGGCGAATTCACCATCGGACCCGGCACGCTGTACGGCTCGATTAAACGCATGTTGGCCGACGATTTGATTGCCGAATCGGAGGAACGGCCTGACCCGGAATTGGATGATCAGCGCCGCCACTACTACCGCTTGACCGATACCGGTCGAAACACACTGCAAGCCGACCTGGCCCGCATGGATGCACTGCTGCAGCGGGCTCGGGCTTTACAAATCCTGCCCGCATCTCCAACCCGGGGCACACCATGAGCGACATGGCTTCACCTGCCCAACGCCTGGTTTTGCCGGTATATAAACGGCTGCTAGCCAGTTATCCGGCGGCCTTTCGGCAGCGCTTTGAGCAGGAAATGCTGCTTGCTTTTCAAGACTGGTTAAATGCAGAACCAACGCCGCGATCAAAAGCACAGCAGCTTAAACTCGCCAGCAGCCTGATAGCAGATATGCTGCCTTCTATCATCCATGAACATCTCTCAGAATGGAGGAGTACGATGAAAGTATCTTCGATCATTCAAAAAGTTGCGCTCGCGGCGTTAGCCGCCTGGGCGGTCATTTGGGCCTGGTTCATTGGCAAATGGTTCCTGCTGCTGCCGCTGGCAGACCCCAACAAATGGCTGCTCGGCGAGGATTACTCCCACACGGCCAACAGCATCTTCGGCGCCGCCTTATTCATCATCCCGTTTTTGGCACTGCTGGCCTTCGTCATCCCGGTGCTTAAGATCCAGACCCTCACTGAAAATGGCGATGGCGTCCTGATGCTTCGCCTGCAGAAGATGGGCAAGGCACAGGCGTTGGTCGCCTGGGTGTGCCTGGGAGCTACGGTGATACTGTGGGGAATGGTGTTCACTGCCCGGATGGGTTGGTGGTAGGTGTATCAAGACCCATTTCCCCAGTGTGACCAATGTAAGGGCGAGGCAGAATCAATTATCCCGGTCGATTATTGATCGATTAAGCCTCGCCCCCAGAGGATGAAAACGCGAAAAGCGGGCGCGGGTACAACCAATCCATTTAGCGAGTCCAATCACTCTTGCCTCGCCTTTACACGGACCGTTCCTAAAATCCAATTATTCCGCTGAGATTCGCCACAAATACAGCGAAGCCACTGAACCATAAGGGGAATAGCGCTGGCGGTAATTGTCAAACTGCGGTCTTTTCAACTCAATATGTCCGTATAAGTTCATCATGCCGCGGCGGATGGCCAGATCATGCCAGCTGACCACGTCCGGGCGCTGCATGGAGAAAATCATCAACATTTCGGCCGTCCACACGCCAATTCCAGGCTGCGCAGATAACCGCTCCACCACTTCACCATCTTGCAGCGCATGCAGTTCATTCAGGTCCAATTCCCCGCTGGCGACTGCACTGCTGATTCGTTGGATGTAGCTTGCTTTACGCATCGACATGCCAAGCTTTTGAATTTCTTCAACCGGAACCGCGACGACAGCCTGAGGCGTGATGCTGCCAATGCGCTGTACCACCCGTCCCCAAACAGTGGCAGCGGCTTTATTGGAGATCTGCTGGTGAACGATGCTGGAGACCAGGGCGGTGAATAGATCGGGGATGACCGGACGCTCAATAGGGCCAATGCGCTCCATGGCCTGAGCCAACTGTTCGTCCTGCTGCTTCAGAAAATCAGTTTCGCGCGATCCGTAACGAAAAAACTCCATACTAGGAGGTCTTCCCGCGCCAATCCCGAATGGATTTGGCGTGGTACGGGTAATGCCCGTAGGTATCCAGCAGGATGCGGCGGCGGAAACGCGAGCCGGACTTGAACTCCTCCTCCGGGACACTCTGAAGGTAGGTGACCACTTTCGCGTGCGTCTCCGTCACCTTGCGCTGCACCTCAGCCAACGTCAGCGCTGCCCATTTTTCGGTCATCAGGGCATTGAAGGCGTCGATCCCGCC
>DATBWK010000007.1:0-2558 GCA_036514835.1 Bellilinea sp. | reverse complement strand
CGCGATCTTCGTCTGAGTGACAACCTGTCCCTATCAATAGCCCTGCAACGCGCCGGGCAAGTCTTCCCTGTCTTCATCCTCGATCCCAGGCTGCTGGCATCCAGGTATTGCGGTGAAAAACGCCTGTCATTTTTATACGCTGGTCTGTGCGCCCTGGATGCCAGCCTGCGGGAGCACGGCAGTTATCTCCTCTTGCGCTCCGGAAATCCAGAGCAGGTACTGGCGGAGCTGCTTCACCAAACCGGCGCTGGGGCGGTTTACGCGCAAGAGGATTATTCCCCATATGCTGTTGCCCGCGACTCGAAAATTGGTCTAAGTTTGCCAGTGACCTTCCTCCCAGGCTTAACCGTCCACCATCCGAAGCAGATACTCAAAGCCAATCGAACCCCCTATACAGTCTACACCCCTTTCAATAAGGCCTGGCAGGCGCACGCCTGGCCCGGGGAGCCGCTTCCCGCCCCGGGCGTAATCCCCACTCCGCCTGGCTTTGCCAGCGAGGAAATTCCTGCCGGTGTGCGCTGCCCGGCCAATGACCTGTTTCCGGCTGGAGAAACCGAGGCGCAGCGCCGCCTGGATGAGTTTACCTCCGGATTGGACGCGCCCGTTTTTGAATACGGAGAAAACCGTAACCGGTTGGATTTAGAAAGCACCTCAACACTCTCACCTTACCTGCGCTTTGGGATGCTCTCCGCCCGCCAGGGAGTAGCCGCTGTGCGGCAGGCAGCCTCCCGCGCCTGGGATCAGCATTCCCGCCGCGGCACCGAAACCTGGTTGAACGAGCTGGTCTGGCGAGAGTTCTACCTATCGATCCTGTACCATTTTCCTGCAGTGCGATCATCTTCATTTCGCCCAGGGATGAGCCAGATTCGCTGGCTGAACGAAGAGGAAAACTTTGCTGCCTGGAAGGAGGGGCGCACCGGCTTCCCCATCGTTGACGCAGCGATGGGTCAACTGGTGCAGACGGGTTGGATGCATAACCGGGCGCGCATGATTGTGGCCTCTTTTCTCACCAAAGACCTGCTGATCGACTGGCGATGGGGAGAACGCTATTTTATGCAGCATTTGATTGACGGCGATCCGGCAGCCAACAACGGCGGTTGGCAGTGGGTCGCCGGGACCGGGACGGATGCCGCGCCGTATTTCCGCGTTTTTAACCCGGTTCTTCAGAGCAGGAAATTCGACCCAACCGGCGCTTATATCCGTCGTTTCTTGCCGGAACTGGCGGATGTGCCAAATGAATTCATCCACGAACCGTGGAAGATGGCCATCGACTTCCAACAAGAAGCTAACTGTATCATCGGTAAAGATTACCCCGCGCCGATCGTGGATCATACCCTGGCGCGCGAGAGAGTTTTAATCGCATATAAAGTGAAAGGATAATCAAATGAAAGATTTCGTTCGACAAACCATTGTAGTTCTAACCGTCGCGGCTACCATCGTAGTCAATATCCTGGCAAATGCCCTGCCTTTGAATGGACTGAACACGGGTGAAATTTCCGACCGCTTTAAAGTCTACTTCGTCCCGGCGGGCTATGTCTTTTCCATCTGGGGTGTGATTTATATAGGCCTGATCGCCTACGCCGTTTTCCAGGCGCTCCCCTCCCAGCGTGAAAACCCGCGCCTGAGGCAAACTGGTTACCTGGTCGCTGCCAGCGGTCTGGCAAATATTGCCTGGCTTTTCCTGTGGCACTACGAGCAGTTCCCGCTGACCCTGGTCGCTATGTTTGCCTTGCTTGGCCTGCTGATTGTCACTTACCTGCGTCTCGGCACAGGCCTGACCTTGGTGCCAGTCGCCGAGACCTGGACTGTACGCGTTCCCTTCAGCATTTACCTGGGTTGGATCACTGTTGCTGCAGTCGCCAATGTAACGGATGTTTTATACTATATCAATTGGGAAGGATTTGGTATCTCTCCCGAAGGATGGATGTTGACCGTGCTGGCGGCGGTTTTGCTAATTGCCGCGCTGGTCAGCTTCAACCGGCGTGATATTGCTTACACACTGGTCATCTTGTGGGCTTTGGTTGGGATCGCGGTGAAGCATTTCGCGGTTACGCTGGTTGCAACCGCTTCATTGATCACAGCAGCACTAGTGGCTGTTATCCTGATCTACAACCTTTTTGGGCGTAAGACCGCGCAAAAATAATTTCATGAATGAATATATGTCAGGTCTCCATCTTAATACCCCTGCGCCGGGTTTTGAACTGGCCGATTTCACCGGCAAAATCGTGAGTCTCTCGGCGTTGCAGGGCAAAAATGTTCTGCTCGTCTTCAACCGCGGTTTTTTCTGACCATTCTGCCGCCGGCACATGGCGCAGTTGCGCCAAGATTATCAAGAATTTGTCAGACGGCAGACTGTAGTAATTGTCGTTGGCCCGGAGGACAAGGCGGCCTTTGTAGCTTATTGGCGCGAACACGATCTGCCATTCCTCGGCTTACCTGACCCAAAGGCTGTTATATTGAAACGTTACGGTCAAGAAGTGAACCTTTTCAAACTGGGGCGCATGCCAGCTCAGGTTATTATCGACAGACAAGGCATTGCCCGATTTGCTCATTATGGC
>DATBWK010000006.1:0-2556 GCA_036514835.1 Bellilinea sp. | reverse complement strand
GGTGAGAGCACCCGGCACGGCAGTGCCGACCGCATCGGTAAAGGTGAAGCTCGCCTCGACGCTGGCGGCGTCCATGGGCTGGTTGAAAGTCAGAATAAAGCTTTTATCCAGCAAAATCGTGGTCGCACCGCGCGGTTCAACTGTGAGCAGCGCCGGCGGGGTGGTTGTGAATTCCCATTCCAGCGCGTCCTGATCATCCAGAGTGGCGCCTGCCAGGCTGGTCAGTTCTGGATTCAAGCGGACCCGGTACTGCACCCCGCCGCCCAGGGCTGGATCCGCCTGGAAAATATAGGTGCTGGTATTCAACCAGCTGCCGGAACCGTCCACTTGCGGGTCGAGGGTGAAGGCTTGCGGGGCATCAGCTTCCCCCAGGGCCACAACCGGTTGGTTGAAGGAAACCGCCACGGTCGAAGACGGATTAGCATTGGCGGTACCGGGTTTGGGCAAGATTTCAGTGGCGCGCAGCGCGCCAGCGGTCTGAAAATTGAAACTGGCAGTGCGCAGCAGGTTCGTGCCGTCGGCGCTTTTGGCTGTATCCGCCACGGTGACTGTCAGTACGGTCTCAGGCGGCAGCGGTTGATCCGGGATAAAACTGACCGACGAGTCGCCGGTCCATTCAAAGCTGCCCGGCAACGCCGGCTCGACTTTGACACTGCCTTCAACCGATTCCTGGTCCATGGGCTGGTCAAAGATCAGGGTCACAGCGCCGGAGAGCGGCAGCATTCCGGATGGCAGCGGCGAGGTCTCTACCACCACCGGCGGTAAAGACTCGGTCTGGATGGTCTTGGCTTCCGGCGTGGCAGTGGCATTTTCAGGCCCGGGCGCTGGAGTAGGCATAAATGGCAAATTACATGCCAGTGTGACCGCCAGTAATATGGAGAAGGCTGCCAATAGCTTTCGAGGGGCACGGCTCGCATCAGAGACGGATTTCATCAGGGGAACTCCTCTGCACCTGCCAATTGTTGACTACGGAGATGGTAACAGTGATTAAACCACAATTTTGCAACCCTGTTAACTGAACAGGTGCAGGTGCAAGGATTAAGACGTTGAAGGAAAGCATAACGTTCCGCTGGAGATGTCGAATTTCGGGCTGCAAAGGTGCCGTGGAAATTGGCATTGTTCCATCGCCCTAAATCCAACCTGCCGGACCCTTAACTTTGCATCCCTAAACCCGATGGCTAAAAAATGATGTTACCTCGTCTGCAAGGCGAAGCAAAAATAGACGCTCGGTGTAATCATGTAAGGGCGAGGCAGAAACAATCCACATGCGAACAATCGTTTCTTAAGCCTCGCCCAGGATCGGTCATCTCAAACCGGGCGAGGCTTAAGTCGCCTTGGGCAACCAGCCATCCCTTTCTTGCCTCGCCCTTACAGTACACATCGCTCCACCCCGTGACCAGCCCTGAAACCCGACAAAACTGCTGGCTGATTCCAGGGGTTAACGATATACTCTCGCGGGGTGAGGAAAAATTCAGTTTAGCGGCAGTTTAATGTTCGAAAAAATCGACGCGATTGACATAAGATTTTCAAAATGGGTGCGAATGGACCATGGCGAATCGGCGTGGTGGAAACTCGTCACCTTTTTTGCCCATTCCGGCGATTCGTGGTTTTGGCTGGCGGGATTGATCCTGGCAGCGGTATTTTGGCCGGACTGGCGCAAATTAGCCTTTTTTTTGATCGCCGCGATTCTGGGTCTGGCAGCCGTTGTGATGCTGATTAAGTTCACCGTGCGCCGCAGCAGACCGCCGGGGGAATGGGGTGCGATCTACCGCAACACCGACCCGCATTCTTTCCCCTCCGGGCACGCAGCCCGTGCCAGCATGCTGGCGGTCATTGCTGTTTTGATCGGACCCGTGTGGACCGCGGTCGCCATGGTGATATGGGCAGTGTTGGTCAGCCTATCGCGCGTGATGACGGGGATGCACTATCTTTCGGACATTTTGGCCGGCATATTGATCGGCATAGCCGCCGGGCAGTTTTCGGTGTTGATTCGGCCGCTGCTGGCGGTATTGCTGCCGGCAATTTTCTGAAACAAGGGGGGTCAAGCTCCTCCGAGCGCTAAAAGCGCTCCGCCAAGATGACTTCATCATGGTAACAGCGGTGCGTGAATCGGCGAGGTCAGCAGGTCTGGGGGTTAGGATCGTCCTGTCCAATGAGATGACAAGAGCAGAATGACGATTCTGGATCAGATAATCCTGTTAACTCACGGGCGTATCTATTCGTGGGGCTTTGGCATCTATGACCCAGTTTTGGGCTAAAATCTATCTAGTGAACGATCAAAGCGGGCATCCTGGGAAACGTTTTTTCTTCATCATCAGCTTGATACTTAGCCTGAACCTGGCAGCTTGTTCAGCCATTTCTGTGAGCGGTCCGGCGGTCAACCTGACGATTGCCAACCAGACTCCGGCTGCCATCTGCGAGGTGTACGCCTCCGGCGAAGAAAGCAATGAATGGGGCGCCAGCCTGCTGCCCGAGGGGACACAAATTTTATCCGGCGAAGAGCGCGCCATTCCACTCCAGGCGGGGGTGTATGACGTTTTGGTGCGCAACTGCGAC
>DATBWK010000005.1:0-7723 GCA_036514835.1 Bellilinea sp. | reverse complement strand
GAGTGAAGTTGGCGGTGGCCGGATCGCCAGTTCTGGAAACATTAATGTCTTTGGAAGCCAAAGGCGTTCACCTCATTCTCTGCAGCACCTGCCTGAACTATTTCAATTTAGCAGACCAGGTTCAGGTCGGTATTGTCGGCGGTATGCCGGACATCATCGAGGCTCAGCGTAAAGCTGCAAAAGTAATCACGCTGTAAATCTAGCCAGTATTTTCTTCTAGAATAAATTAAGTTTTCCCTGTTAAAATAGATAATATTGACAGTTTCAATATACAATCGAAAGACAGTTCTGATCTTTCTGGTTTAGTTTTGTTTGCTTTTACAGGTATTGGATGAAAACCACACAACTACACGACAATTTTCGAGCCAACTGCTTTTTCGTATTTCTGCTCATCCTGGCGGCAGCATTCGTCCTGACTGCCTGTGCCGGTCAAACCGCCACCCCCACCCAGGCTGTTTCCACCCTGCCTGCACCAGCCATATCCACCCATGCCGTTACGCAACCCGCCGCTGGTAGCTCTCCCACCAGTGAAGACATTGCACCGACGGCAGTATCAACTACTCAATCCACCCTGACCTGCACCGCACCGGCGACCCTCACCCCCGCCTCCACCGAAGGTCCGTATTTTACCGCCGGCTCACCGGAACGCGCGTCACTGCTCGAAGCGGGTTTGCCCGGCACCGTCCTGGTGCTCAGCGGTTATGTATTGACCAGTGAATGCCAACCGTTAGCCAACGTCAAGCTGGATTTCTGGCAGGCGGACGCCAACGGCGTGTACGATAACCAGGGCTACACGCTTCGCGGACACCAATTCACCGATGAAAACGGATTCTATGAATTAACTACCGTCATCCCAGGCCAGTATCCCGGGCGCACCGAGCACATCCATTTCAAAGTGACATCACCCGGCGGCAATGAATTGACCAGTCAGCTGTATTTTCCTGAATCAACTGGCAATACCGGTGATACGATTTTCAAACCCGAGCTGCTGATAGAGATCGAAGAAGAAGGCGACTCAGTCACCGGGGTCTTCAACTTTATCATTGCGCCATAGCTGCTGGTCCGG
This sequence comes from Bellilinea sp., assembly GCA_036514835.1. Taxonomy (GTDB): domain Bacteria; phylum Chloroflexota; class Anaerolineae; order Anaerolineales; family Anaerolineaceae; genus Bellilinea. The sequence goes on along the minus strand of DATBWK010000005.1, from coordinate 6,657 downwards.
AAGTTTCCCCGAAGGGTCGCCCACAGATACGATCATTCACCCGAAGGATTTTAGATGTACAAATCTCTCCTGGCATACATCACATAGGCGCCCGTCATAGCCGCCACCACGATGCCAATGGACAAGAGGACGAATGTAATTTCAAACTGCGACTCATTCAATAATTTTGCCGCTTCAAAGTATTTGAACGGGGAAAAATATTTAAGAAACTCCAGATCTTTGCTCAATCCAGCCAGAATCGACGCGAAGTAGGTGCTCAGCAAGATGGTCATAGCGATGGCACCGGCACGTTTATACTTTTTTAGTGCGCAACCCAAAAAGATACCCAATGCCAAAAAAACCATTTGCAGGATGAAGAATGACAGCATGGTTAATGCAACGAAGCCGTAAAATTTGCTGTCCGGCGCGAATCGTTGGGCGCTCACGAGGGTCATTCCCCAGGTGATCAACAGCAAAATGACACAATTCACGGCTGCGGCGGCTGCTTTCCCGGTAACCAGTCTGCTGCGTGGTATCGGCAGTGTGAGTGAAAATTCGACCGTCCTGTCACGCTCTTCCTTCGAGATAATATCGGTACCCCACATGGCTGCCGCAATTGTCAGGATCAGGCTGAAATAAACATTCATTATCCCGAAGAAACCTGTTACGGTCGTCAGATTAAAGGCATTCATACTCAAAGCAGATAATAAGGCAGGCGGCATCGCGTCCAAAATACTGAGTAGTTCAGGATTACCGTAAAATGCCGAGAATTTGGAAAACCCAACGGCATTGAAAAGAATGACAATTACGCTCCATATGAGCAGAGATTTGAGATTCGCGCGCATTTCACGAAGGAAAATATTCACCGCATCTTCTCCTTATACCGCCGAAAGGATATTTCTGCGGGCATAGAGCACATAACTCGCAATAGTTGACACAATGATCAGCACCACGCTGATCATTACTAACGGCATATCCCAGGCGTTATGTTTGATGATATAGCTGGGAGCAAAATGTTTGAACGGCGAGATGATTTCCAGACTTTGTTCGCCGATCATGCCGCCGAACGCATTTAGAATATACAGGCCAAACACCAATCCCATAGAGATGGGCAATACATTCCTCACCCGCTTAACCATCAACGAGATAACCATCCCTACCATCAAGAAAAATAGCTGGAAGACGGTCATGCTGAGCAGGAGAAGTACCAGTGAATTGACCGGATATTCCTGGCCTTCACGGAAAACGTTGACAAACAGGAAACTGGCAGCCCACACAATTCCCTGGGTAATCGCCAGGCTGACGAGCGCCGCGAGCAGCTTTTCAGTCATGATCTTCGCTCGCGTCACCGGCTTGGAGAGCAGGAAGTCCGCCGTCCACTCGGTTTCCTCTATCGAGACCAGCCCTACTCCGTAATTTGCCGCTTGAATGGCCAGACAAATCTGGCTGAAAACAAACAACAACCCGTAAAACCCAAGGATGGTCGACCAGTCCATATCCACCATACCGAAGGCGATGAGCAATTCCGGCGGAAAACTTTTCATCAAGTCATTAACCATGGCAGATTGGCTCGAGAACGCCTTGAACATCGACAGGAAAATCAGAATCAAGGCAGTAATTGACCCTGCCCAAACCGCTACTGACTTTATTTTTGTTTTGAGTTCATGCACAAAGATGTTCATGTTTTTACCTATTCGTAATAGTGCATGAAAATTTCTTCCAGGGTCAGGTCCTCGACCGTAAGATCGGAGATACTGGCATTGGTCAACAATTTCGTAATTACATTGATGTCGCCTTTGTAGAAGAGGCTGACTGTGCCGTTTTCTCTTTCCAATCCGGTCACCCCATCCACATTAAAGGTTTTCTCATCCAATCCATCGGCAGTTACCCGGATCTTTTTATAATTATCCTTTTGAAGCGTCTTAATATCCTGGATTGCGATCAGGCTCCCCTCCTTAATAATCGCAACACGGTTGCACAACCGTTGTACTTCCGTCAGGATGTGCGATGAAAAGAAGATTGTCGCACCGCGCTTGTTTTCTTCCCGGATCAGATTGAAGAATTTGTGCTGCATCAGCGGATCTAAACCTGCGGTCGGCTCATCCAAAATAATCAACTTAGGTTGGTGCAGCAACCCCTGTACAATGCCAACCTTCTTTTTATTGCCATAAGACAGGTCGTTGATTCTTCTTTTCAAGTCCAGTTCCATCAGGTCAGACAACTCGTGCAGGCGCTGAGTGCAGTCCTTCTTATAGAAACTGGCGGAATACTTTAACAGGTCCAGGACTTTCATCCCTTCGTAATAGAAAACTTCAGAGGGCAAATAACCGATCTCTTGGCGCAGCTCGGGACCGTACTTGATGCAATCCTTTCCAAAAATTTTTGCCTCGCCTTGGGTCGGATAAATTAAAGAAAGAAATAGCCGAATGGTGGTTGATTTGCCGGCGCCATTCGGTCCAATAAATCCGAAAATCTCGCCTTCCTCCACATTGAATGAGACATCCACGATGCCGCGTGATTTTCCGTAAAACTTGGTTAAATGATTGACTTCGATGATACTCATCGACTTACTCCTTTATGGTTTTACTCTGGGGAAACTCGTCGGAGATTTTTCGCTCGTCGCGAGCAATTGGGATTTACTCTAGCATCAGGATTTGAGGGTGTCAAGTAATAAATGTCAAAATCCGCCACAAATCCATCTCTTAAGATAGTTATTTTTCGCGGACCCATTCCACCACTTTGAGGTCGGAATCCCTCAGGGGTCATTGAATTTCTTGCCTTTCGTACCCCAGGGGACCTGCCAGGGACAAAGTTCGAATATCATCCTCATCTGGGGAAATTATCCTCTTGCGGGGATCCTCGTTTTGCTTAAATTCCTCTCTCTTTGGGAGAGGTTAGGTGAGGGAGGTGCCCCCACATCGTACCCTTAGGGTAGAGGAATTCGAATAAAATCCCCTTCCGGGGATCCTCGTTTTGCTTAAATTTCTCTCCCTATGGGAGAGGTTAGGTGAGGGAGGTGCCCCCAGAGGAATTCGAATCCTCGTTTTGGCCTTGAGAGGGCCACGTCCTGGGCCACTAGACGATGGGGGCGTCAGGCGGCTTGAATTCTATCATGCGGCTAACCCTCTGTCAATAATTCATTGACACGCCTGCCAACTATGCTATTATTGAATGACTTCATTATTATTCGTTTTTTTTTCGCACATTAACACCCATTTTTTTCTTTTTTTTCAGGAGTCATTATGAGCACTGATTTTGTTTTTCGTTTAATTGGCATGGTGGGTTTTACGATTTTAGGCGTACTCTGGGGGACACAGCTTGGCAGGTTAGCCAACATTAACTCCGGGCCCAATGTATTTTCGGTCGATCAATACGCAGTCACCTTTGGCCTGGTAGGGGCGCTGGTCGGTTTGATTCTGACCCCCTATATGACCACCCGTCCGGTGCGGGCTATTCGCAGTTTCCTGGTGAAGGTTTCCGCGCAAACCCTCTTCTCGGGACTGATCGGTTTGATCGCCGGGCTGACCATCGCGGTCCTATTATCCTTCCCGCTCTCCCGCCTGCCATCCCCCTTCGGGCAAATTTTCCCCTTTCTAGGGGTTCTTTTATTTAGCTATCTTGGAGTCGCAGTTTTTCTCATGCGTCAAAACGATCTGTCGCTTTTCCTCGGCAGTTTTTCCAAAGGCGGTCCGCAATCTTCCTCGGTTGACCAATCCGCCGGTTGGGCTGAATCGCGCACCATCCTGCTCGACACCAGCGTCATCATCGACGGACGCATCGCCGACATTGCTCGCACCGGATTTTTGCCCGGCTCGCTGTTGATCCCGCGCTTTGTGTTGAACGAATTGCAGTACATCGCCGACTCGCCCGACAGTTTACGCCGGCAGCGCGGCCGCCGCGGCATGGAAGTGTTGTCACAGCTGCAAAAAGAGCCGATCATCCCGGTGCGTATCACCGACATCGATGTCGAGGGTGTACGGGACGTGGATGACAAACTGGTGATTCTGGCGCGTCAATTGCGCTGCCCCATTCTGACCAATGACTACAACCTCAACCGGGTCGCCGAACTGCAGGGCGTCAATGTCTTGAATGTCAACGAACTGGCCAACGCGGTCAAGTCGGTACTGCTGCCCGGCGAAGCCCTTTCGGTGCGCGTAATCCAGGAAGGCAAGGAATCTGGCCAGGGCGTCGGCTATATGGACGACGGCACCATGGTCGTGATCGAAAACGGGCGAGAATTCCTGAGCCAGGAAATCCTGGTCACCGTGACCAAAGTACTGCAAACCGCGGCCGGCCGCATGATTTTCGCCCGGCCTGAATCCGAACACTAAAACTTAAGGGTTTTTATGATGCGTGACATGATCACCGGACGCAATCCGGTTTTTGAAGTGTTTCAAGCCCGCCGTCGCCAGATTTTCAGGTTAATCGTGGCCGTTGGTGTGGAAGAGAAAGGCCACCTGGCTGAGGTCATTGGCGCTGCCGCCAAGATGAAAATTCCCATCGAGCGCGTGCAGCGGCAGCGGTTGGACAATCTGGGTGAAGGTCATCAGGGCGTGGCAGTCGAGGTAAGCGAGTATCCATTCAGCACCTTGCCGGATATTTTGCATGTAGCCCACAAACGTCAGGAACCCATATTTGTGCTGCTGCTCGACATGCTGCAAAATCCGCAAAACCTGGGCACCTTATTGCGCAGTGCTGAGGTCGCCGGGATTCACGGCATCGTGATCCCATTCAACCGCGCTGCCAGTGTGACTCCGGCCGTTGTGCATGCCTCCTCCGGCGCCACTGAACACTTGCTGGTCGCTCAAATGAACCTGTCGCAAGCCATCGACACGCTCAAAGCCGAGGATGTCTGGGTGGTCGGTATGGAAGGCGGACCGGAATCTCGCCCCCTGACCGAAGCTCCGTTGGCCGGCCCGCTGGCGCTGGTGGTCGGCAACGAGGGCGAAGGCATGCGCCATTTGATTCGTCAGAAATGCGACTTCCTGGGTCAACTGCCCATGCGCGGGCGGGTCGATTCACTCAATGCGGCAGTTGCCGGCTCTATCGCGATTTACATGGCGCTGCAGGCGCGCTTGCCAAAACCTGGATTGAAATAAATTAATCCATTTTAAATTAAAGGTTCAACTTGAAAAAAGGCATCATATTTGCATTAATTGGCTATGCCATTTGGGGGTTCTTTCCGCTTTTCTTTAAAACGCTGCAGGCGGCACCAGCTTTTCAAATTATGGCGCACCGGGTGGTCTGGTCTTTTCTGCTGATGGCAGCCATCATCTTCTTCCGCCGTGAAATGAAGTCCCTGCTCGCAGCCGTTACCTGGCGCATATTTGGCTTATATTTGATCGCCGGCACGCTGTTAGCCATCAACTGGGTCACATACGTTTGGGCGGTTAATTCCGGTTTTGTGGTGGAAGCCAGCCTGGGATATTTCATCAACCCGCTGGTCAGTGTGCTGCTGGGGGTCATTTTCCTGCGCGAGCGGCTGCGCCCCGTGCAGTGGCTGCTGGTGATTTTGGCAGCTGCCGGCGTCACCTACCTGACGATCTCGACCGGCAAACTGCCTTGGATTTCGCTGGTATTGGCCTTGTCCTTCGGCATGTACGGTCTTATGAAGAAAATCACACCGCTCGGTTCATTGAAGGGGCTGACGCTTGAAACTGCAGCCGTGTTTCTCCCCGCGCTTACCTTTTTGATCGTTGAACAGGTCCGCGGGGTCGGTGCCTTTGTCAATGCCGGGCTCGGCACCACCTTGCTGCTGGCTGCCACCGGCATCGTCACTGCTGTACCGCTGATATTCTTCTCCGCCGGAACCCGCCTGGTGCCGTTGACCACCATCGGTCTCCTGCAATACGTCACCCCCACCGCTCAGTTCTTCCTTGGCGTCTTTGTCTTCAAAGAGCCGTTTTCCAGCGACCGCATTGTCGGTTTTATCATCATCTGGATCGCGCTGATCTTGTTCACCCTCGAAAACCTAATCCACAACGGATCGCTGCGTATCCGGGCATCGGCTAAAACCGCGTCCCCCTCAGACCTCAAATCCTGAATCACTAGCCTCCGATGCCCTGCTGAATACCGCTGGTTCGAGTTAATTATTTCTAGAAATTATTATGTCCCGCTGTACCGCATTTTGTCAGCCGTGTGAAGTTGCGGTACAATTAGGCACTTTTAAGAAGGAACCCCAACCGCTGTGTTTGAACTCGTCTTCCTTGGCACCTCCGCCTCCGCTCCTTCGGTTCGCCGCAACCTGCCGGCGCTGGTCGTCAAACATGACGAATTCCGCTTTCTGGTTGACTGTGGAGAAGGCACTCAGCGGCAAATTCTGCAATCCGGCATCGGATTCAAACGCCTCAACCGAATTCTGATCACCCACGGTCATTTGGATCACATCCTCGGGCTCGCCGGTCTGCTCTCGACTTTTATGCGCTGGGAGTCGATCGACGAATTGGAGGTCTTCGGTGGAAAAGCCGCCCTCGACCGTGTCCACGATCTGCTGTACGGTGTGGTGCTGCGCGGTCAGGAACCGCCCATGCCTTTAGCCTTGCGCTCGATCGAAGCCGGGCTATTCATCAGCGAAGCCGATTTCACGGTCAGCGCCTTCAACGTGTCGCACCGCGGACCCGACAATTATGGCTACCTGTTCGAGGAAATCGGGCGGCGTCCGTTTATTCCAGAAAAAGC
>DATBWK010000004.1:0-11758 GCA_036514835.1 Bellilinea sp. | reverse complement strand
AAAAAGCATAACTGAGGGCGCGACCACCGAGGAAACGCTCCCTCAGGGAACTCCCAACCCCGGGCAACAAGACGACGTCTTCGACCAGAAGAATGCCAACTGGTGGGACGGCGGTGAACGCGTGCGAGTCGGTCAGCAGTTCGAGCCGCGCCGGCTGGACACGCCGCTGGACAAGATGATGCGGCGCTTCCCTGGACGGCGCTCGCGCACACATACCGAACGCAAGCGCGGACGCTACATTCAGGCGCGCCAGTCGCCGGGCAAGGTTGACGATCTGGCCTTTGACGCCACCCTGCGGGCCGCCGCGCCGTTCCAGCGTCAGCGCGCCGAGGACCTCAAGCGGGTGGCATTTTCGGTGCGCCCTGGCGACTATATGCGCAAAATCCGCGTGCGGCGGGCTGCCAACCTGATCCTGTTCCTGGTGGATGCCTCCTGGTCGATGGCGGTGGCGGAACGCATGCAGGCGACCAAGGGAGCGATCCTGTCGCTGCTGACGGACGCCTATCAGCGCCGCGATCGGGTGGGGTTGATCGTATTCCAAAAAGACCGCGCCACTCTGGTGCTGCCGCCTACCAATTCGGTGGTGCTGGCTAACCGGGCGTTGGTGGATATTCCGGTCGGCGGCAAGACGCCGCTCTCGGCCGGCTTGAAGTTGAGTTATGAGATCTTGCGCCGCGAGAAATTATTGCACCCGGATGTCATGCCGCTGCTGATTGTGCTCACCGACGGCGCCGGCAATGTGTCTATGGGGAAAATGCCGCCCAATGAGGAGGCCTATTTGTTCGCCTCGCAGATCGCGGAAGACAGAGTGCACAGCGTGGTGATCAATATGGAGCATGTGGCCTTTGACCAGGGATTGGCGCAAGCCCTGGCGGATAACCTGGAAGCGCCTTGCTATTCCTTGACCGAGCTAAAAGCCGAAAACCTGTATTATGCCGTACGGCAGGAAATGTCACAGCCCAAGACCGGTAATGACGAGCCTCGGCTAAAGTAGCGGCGAGCATTGCTCGCCACAATCCATGAAGATATACTTTCAAACTGCGCGCTCTGTCAGGAGACCGGCAGAATCATTTTGTTCGGTACGATCGTCAACCGTGGGACCGGCACTAATGTCATCCTCAGCGCGGTCTGCCACTTCGGGCATCCCATTCACAAACCACTTTCCCCAGCGGGATGAATCATAAGCATAATATTCAGCCGGGATAAAGCGGGCATTGGTCAGGTGGTGGTCCTCAACCACCTGTTTAAATCGTTCTGAAACCAGGAATGGCACCGGGGCATTCCTTGGAATGAATACATCTTTGCCGTTCCAGGATCCGGGCTCGAGAATGACGCGTTCCTGTCTTCGTTCCGCCCGGGCGGTACGGCAGTGGGTGCATTTGATGGTAGTTGGATTGCTGAACCTTAACCCTGAAGCTTTATCATCCTGGTTGGCGCCGCCCCACAGGACATTAACAACATGATACACCGGCGGCGCAGCCGGAAACTGGCCGTTTTTGAGTGCGCCCATGCGGATAATTTCAACTGGCTCAGAGAAAGAGCTGACCCCGCTTAATCCTTTCTGTTCGTAAATCTGCTTGAAGTTTTGCGATACCAACAGGGAAGACACTGGACCCCACATAAAATCGGCCCATTTTGACGGTCTGGCTTTGGAGAGCTTGACCTGATGCGGCGGCATCCAGCGCTTGCCGGTCACAGGACTACCGCACACGGGACATTTTTGACTGTTCCCGAGGGTCGGCGGGTCAAACGAGCTGGCGGTCGCCCATTGCGCGCCTGAAGCGATACCATCTTCGGGTTGAAGAATGAAGAATTTGTCCATGTGATTTCCTCCCTAAGCTTCCGGATTCCAGTTCCTAATTGTTATATTATAAGATAAAAATAGTCAAATATGAATTGTCAAGAGCGACCTCAGGTCTGACGAGTTTGTCATGCTTCGAGATCGCTTCACTCGATCACAGAGGTTGAAAAACAGGGTGCGCTTAAGCGCACCCTCACTCATTTCAGCTTGTCACATCTATCCCGGCATGATATCATCATACCTTGACCGGAGGGACATGGATGATTTCTCGGGCTGACCGCCGCGCACGCTTAAGAACCATTCTCATCATTATCATCGTTGCAACCCTGCCGTGCTATTGCCTGGGGTTCGTGGTTATGCAGGTAGGGCGCGAGTTGACCAAACCTACGGTTACCCCCACGATTACCGAGACCAGCACGCCGACGCGCGCCACCATGACGCCGACCGTCGCGACCACCGTTTTCATCCTGCCGACGGCTACCGAAACGCCAACACCCACCGTCACCTGGACGCCTACGCTGACCTTTACGCTGTTTATTCCGCCAACCCGCACGCCAACCATCACCCCGACCGAGACGCCCATCCCAACCGATACCCAGGTGGTGCCTGAACCTTAGGGGGATTAACAAGGACTTTTCTCAACAACTCCTATGGCAGAACTCAAAGAATTTCTGAAAAAAATATTGTCCCTGCCGGGGCTTTCCGCGTATGAAGAACCGGTTCGCGAGGTGATTGCCGAGGTCTGGCAGCCGCTGGTAGACGAAATCAGCGTCAGCCGCATTGGCAGCCTGCACGGTTTGAAACGCGGCGAAGGTCCCGATCCGCGCCGGCGCATCTTGCTCTCGGCGCATATGGACGGCATCGGTATGATGGTCACCGGCATTGAGGACGGGCTGCTGCGCTTCACTGAAATCGGCGGCATCGACGCCCGTATCCTGCCGGGAACGCTGGTGACGGTTCATGGGCGGCGAGAGTTACCCGCCTACATCGTTCAACCACCGGCCTGGCTGCTGCCGGACGACCAGGCTTCGGGCCGTACGGTGGACATGAAGTATTTGTTCGTCGATACCGGATTGCGCGCGGCCGAAGTGGCTGACCTGGTGCGCATCGGTGATTTGATTTCATTTGCTCAATCGCCCATCGATCTCACCAGCGATTGGGTGGCTGGTCACAGCCTGGATAACCGCGCCTCGGTAGCGGCGGTGACAGCCTGCTTGCAGGAACTGCAGCGCATCCGTCACAGTTGGGACGTGTGGGCAGTGGCCTCGGTGCAGGAAGAAGAAGTATTGGGCGGTGCTTACACCTCCCCATTCGAAATCCGGCCGGACCTGGCGGTGGCTATTGACGTCACCTTTGCACGCGGACCGGGCAGTCCGGCGGGTTACAACACCTTCCCCCTTGGCAAAGGTGCCACCATCGGTTGGGGGCCGAATATCCATCCAGCACTATATGAATCTTTCAAAACTCTGGCAGACAAACTGGATATGCCCTGGCATGACGATTTGATGCCGCGTATGTCTGGCACAGATGCCATGGCAATTCAGGTGGTAGCCGAAGGCATTCCATGTATGGTGTTGGGTATCCCGCTGCGTTACATGCATACAGCGGTGGAAGTAGTCTCCATGAAGGATATTACCCGTACCGGTCACCTGCTGGCGCAATTTATCGCCGAGCTAAACGTGGATACCATGAAAAATTTACGCTGGGATGACGAATCATGACCCCGAAAAAAGCAGCAACTTCCCAGTCCCCCAAGATCGGGAAAGCCCAAATTGCCCTTTTAGAGCGGTTGTCGAATGCTGTGGGGGTGTCCGGCGCGGAAGGCGAAGTGCGCAAGATCGTCATGGCCGAAATCAAAGACCTGGCCGACGACATCAAAGTGGATGCACTCGGCAACGTGCTGGCGATCAAACACGCGAGAACCGAACCGGCGCTGAAGGTTATGCTGGCAGCCCACATGGACGAAGTTGGCTTCATGCTGGTCGAAGGTGAAGACGGCCTGTATGAGTTTGAAACCGTGGGCGGCATCGATGCCCGCCAATTGCCTGGAAAACCAGTGCTGGTTGGCAAGGATCATCTGCCCGGCGTGATCGGCGCCAAGCCTATTCACCATACTACCGCTGACGAGCGCCGCAATGTTATTCCAGTCGACGTGCTGCGAATCGATGTCGGCAACGAAAATGGCAAAAAAATCCATCCCGGCGACCGGGCGACCTTTGCCACCCGCTTTCAACAAATCGGCCCCAGCCTGGTCGGTAAAGCGCTGGACAACCGCCTGGGCGTGACCACTTTGATCGAGTTGCTGCGGCATGCTCCGGCCCATATTGAATTGCAGGCGGCCTTCACCGTGCAGGAAGAGGTTGGGCTGCGCGGTGCGCGCGTGGCGGCCTATGCGCTCAACCCGCAGTTAGCCATCGCCCTGGACTCTACCCCGGCCGGCGACCTGCCCAGCTGGGATGGCGAGGAATCGCCACGTTATAATACCAAACTTGACGGCGGGCCGGCCATTTACGTGGCAGACAAGGGTACCCTTTCCGACCCGCGCTTAATTCAACATTTACTCCGGACGGCCGAAACCTACGGCATTCCCTGCCAGATGCGCCAGCCAGGCGGGGGCGGCACAGATGCCGGAGCCATTCACAAGGCACGCGCCGGCGTTCCAGTGGTGTCGGTATCCATTCCCGGCCGCTATGCCCACACGGCGGCGCTGATTGCCCGGTTGGACGACTGGCAGCACACTCTGGCGCTGATCTTTCACGCCTTGCAGGACCTCACACCAGCCATCCTCGACACGGACCGCTCATAACCCGCATCTTCGGAGAATTTATGAAATCATTGATTAAGAAACTTGTCGAAGCCGTAGGACCATCCGGCTATGAGGGAGCTGTTAGAGACCTGGTCAAAGCCGAAGTCGCCAAACTGGCCGATGACGTGCGGGTGGATGCATTGGGTAATTTGATTGTGCGCAAGGGCAAGCAGCGCTCGGATGGGCTGCGCATCATGCTCTCGGCGCATTTAGACGAGATCGGGCTGATTGTCACCCACGTGGATGAGAACGGCTTTGTGCGTTTCACCAGCATCGGCGGGGTTTACCCGCGCACCCTGTTTGGTGGTCGGGTGCAATTTCTCAACGGCGCCGCGGGTGTAATCGGCGGCGAGAAAGTTGACTCCGCTGAAAAGGTGCATGCCCTGGAAAAGTTGTTTATCGACGTTGGCGCAGCCGGTAAGGCCGACTGCCCGGTTAAAGTGGGTGATTTAGCTATATTTGAACGCCCCATGATCGACCTTGGCAAGCGGCTGGTGGCTAAATCGATGGACGACCGCATCGCGGTAGCCGTGTTAATTGAAACTTTGCGCAAGCTGGAAAATTCACCCCACGAAATCTATTTTGTCTTCTCCACCCAGGAAGAGGTCGGATCGCGCGGTGCGACCACCGCGGCCTACGGCATCGACCCGGATCTTGGTCTGGCGGTGGACGTCACAGCCACCGGCGATACGCCCAAGGGCACTCGCATGGCGGTCAAGTTGGGCGGCGGGCCAGCCGTCAAGGTGCGCGATGCGGGCATGCTGTCTGACCCGCGTGTGGTGCGCTGGATGTCGGACACCGCGGAAACTGCCAAAATCCCCTACCAACTTGAGGTTCTCGAAGGCGGGACCACCGACGCCCGCCCGATTCAACTTACCCGTGCCGGCGTCCCGGTTGGCTGCCTTTCCATCCCCTGCCGCTATATCCACTCGCCGTCGGAAATGGTGGATTACAGCGATGTGCAGAACTCAGTCCGCCTTCTGGTAGCTCTATTGAGTAATCCAATTCACCTTAAGTGAAAGAAAACCGTTCCGGACTTCCAGCAACACCCCGACCCTTCCTTGCGACTCGATGGCTCACGCGCATGGCAGTCGCGGCTGTGCTGTTGCTGCTCGGCGGCTGTTCGGCCTGGTTGGGTCCCCTGCTCAATGGGGAAACGCCAACGGTGGAAACCTCAACCCCCACGATCGCTCCGGTGACCGGCGAAACCGGCCAGACGCCAACCAACACCCCCGAACAGGTTTCTCCCATTCAAGGTGCGGTGACCATAACAATCTGGCTGCCGCCGCAATTCAACCCGGAGGGTGGAACGCCCGCCGGCGACGTACTCATGGCCAGGCTGGATAGGTTTATGGAAGAAAATCCGGGCATACTGGTCGCGGTGCGCATTAAAGCTGCCAGCGGTCCTGGCGGCATGCTTGAATCGCTTACCGCTGCCAGCTCGGCAGCTCCTGGATCATTGCCGGCGGTGGCAGTGTTGAATCGCACGGACCTCGAAGCAGCAGCCTTGAAAGGGTTGGTGCTGCCGCTGGACGGAATAAGCAGCGTCACTCAAGATTCCGACTGGTATGCCTACGCTAAAGAGCTTGGCCGGGTGCAAAACAGCACCTTTGGCCTGCCGTTTGCCGGAGATGCGCTGCTGCTGGTGAATCGCATGGGCAATGGCGCTGAAACGGCGGCTCCTACCTGGTCGGATATTTTTGCCACCAATCAGGTGGTTATTTTCCCAGCCGATGACAGCCAGGCACTGGTCACACTAGCGCTGTACCGCTCGGCTGGCGGCCTGGTGCAAGATCTTCAAGGACGCCCGACACTGGACCCCGAATTTTTACAGCAGGTGCTGCAAAATTATAAAGACGGCATTGGCCAGGGTGCTTATCCCAGCTGGTTGACCCAATTACAAACCCCGGCGCAGGGGTGGCAGGCGTTCAGCGAGGCACGCGGCGACTGGGTGGTCACCTGGAGTTCGAACTATCTGGCTGACCTGCCGCCGGACGCCAGCGCCGTCATTTTGCCTTCACTTGGCAGCGACCCCTTTACACTGGCTACCGGTTGGTCCTGGACATTGACGGATACCGATCCGCTGCGCCGCGAGACCAGCGTAAAATTGATGGAGTTTTTATCCGACAGCGAATTCCTGGCCGATTTGACTCTGTCTGCCGGCTACCTGCCCACCCGCCCGACAGCTCTGGCAAGCTGGAGCAATGCCAGCCTGCAGCCCATTATGAGCCAGGTAGTTTTGGCTGCTGAAGTTCGACCGGCCAATGAACTGCTTGCTAGCCTGGGACCCGTGATGCGTGAAGCCGTTTTAGCCGTGTTCAACGGGCAGCAGGATCCGGCGCAGGCTGCCAAGGCAGCCGCTGAAAGGTTGGGAAATCCGTGAAACGGCTTTACCACAAGCTCAAGAATACGGATCCGGCCGGTAGAAATGTCATTTTATGCACCTTGCTGGTGCTGCTCGTTTTCGTGGCGGCTATTGCCATGAGCGAGCCGCTGCCATCCATAGCGCGCGATTTATCAGCGGCGACGTTGGTTCCGACCCCGCTGCCGATTCGTCTCACCGTGACACCCTTGCCGAATGAAGCCGAAACCGCCGAGCTGACCCCTACCCGCACACCGATCCCGCCGGAGTTGCTGGAAAATGCGGATGCCACCGATGGCATCATCATCGGCACCGTGGTATTGGTGATCCTTGTTCTGGCCGGGACTATTGCCGGGATCAACGTCCGGCGCAAACAGCATCTGGACGAATAACGGCGGGTAGTCCTGACCCGACGGCCATGGCCCGCAACTACGCGGGGTGATGACGCGCACCGAGGGGGTGACGCAATGCATCCCCCGCACGGACGAAACCTTCATGAATTCGCTCCATGCGCATTGACTCGCGATTCTAATAGGGGTAATATTATCTTAATAATCATAATAACGAACCCTGTGAATAACGAGCGGGGAATGGCTCAGCAAGTAACGGAAAGGAAATGACATGGCAAAAGTATTCGAACTTCCGGCTCTGAAATATGCTTTCAACGCATTGGAGCCGGCAATTGATGCACGCACGATGGAAATTCACCACGACAAACACCACGCAGCCTATGTGACCAATTTGAACAAGGCTCTGGAATCGGCACCGGAATGGTATGACCACCCCGTTTGGGAGATCGTTGGCAAGATCAATGAAATTCCCGAAGGAATCCGCACAGCGGTACGCAATAATGGCGGCGGACACCTGAATCACACGCAGTTCTGGGATTGGTTGACCCCGGGCGGCTCGAAAATGCCCACGGGCGATGTTTCCAAAGTGATTGACTCGACTTTTGGCTCGTTTGACAATTTCGTTGAGAAGTTCAGCGCCGCTGGAATCGGTCGGTTTGGTTCAGGTTGGGCCTGGCTGGTGCTGGATGGCAGCAAAAAACTGGCTGTGTATTCGACTGCCAATCAGGATAACCCGTATATGGACGGGCACATCCCGCTACTCGGGCTGGACGTGTGGGAACACGCCTATTACTTGAATTATCAAAACCGCCGCGCCGACTACATTAAGGCTTTCTGGTCGGTGGTCAACTGGGACGTGGTTGAATCCATCTATCAACGCGCAAAATAGCTCTCCTGGGATTGGGATTGGGTGAGATTGGGGCTGCCAGCGACAAACCGGCAGCCCCTAATCGTTTAATCAGCAGGAATGGTCATTGGAGCAGCAGATTAAGCGCACTGCAACCGAGACTCGTAAACCCGGGGTTAATCCTTAGAGAAATACAAGGATTTATTCACCATTCCTGTGTCATAATAATGAAGTTCCCATCCCCAGATCCTCGGTTGTAAATGAAATTAAACCCAATAGCTGTAATCGTACTATTGTGCGGCTTGTTATCGGTTGCAATGGGGATCTATGCATATCGACGCCGTAATATGCTCGGGGCGCTGCCCTTAGCAATAATCATGTTCTCTTTCGGGGTTTACAGTCTCGGCTACTGCCTGGAACTGACCACCACGACATTACCGTTGATGCTGTTTTGGAATAAAGTCCAATATTTTGGCATCGTCATCTTTCCAACAGCGTATCTTCTTTTCACGATCCAATACACCGGCTACAGCCAATGGTTGACCCGCCGCCGGGTGATATTGCTGTTTTTATTGCCGGCAGCATTTCTTCTCGTCAAATTGTTTGATGATCAGCTGCGGCTGATCTATTTATCATCCGAGATCGACACCAGCGGTTTTATTCCCATGTTAAATTTTCAACGGGGACCGGTGTACCCGATTATTGTCACTTATCAACTGTTGGTTGTGACCGTCGGGAATGTTCTCTTGATCGAGAGAATGCGCTATGGCTCTGGTTTATATCGCAAGCAGACACGCCTATTACTGATTGCCTGCGGCATCGTATATATTACTTTCGGAATCTATTTGAGCGGCTGGGTTATCATCCCCGGTTTGAAATACATTGACTGGAATCCGCTGGCGTACACACTTTGGGGCAGCGCCATGGGATTGGCTATTTTTCGCTACCGGTTGTTTGATCTGGCTCCGAACGCCCGCGATGTATTGATCGAAATCCTGCATGACGGGGTCATCGTTTTGGATGCTCAACTCCGCATTGTAGATGCCAATCCTGAATCTGTCAGAATTTTTGGCTGGTCCAAACCGCCCATTGGAAAATTTTCCTCAGAGGTGCTTGGCGGTCTGATCAGCGGGTTGGAACTCAACCGCGCCGACAGTCCTTCAATCAGTGAAATTACGATCAACACCGATTCGAAAGAAAAATGTTACGAAGTAACCTGTTCGCAATTGAAAGATAAAACCAGGACCCATCTCGGTAATTTAATCGTTCTTCATGATATTTCCGAGCGAAAAGAAACTGAAAGGAAGCTGGAAGAATTAACCCTGGTGGATGAACTGACCGGGCTGACTAATCGCAGGGGATTTAAACTGCTTGCGACACAATTAATCAGTATGGCCAACCGGATGCAGGTCAATGCCACCATGTTTTTTATTGATGTGGATAATTTAAAAATGATCAATGACCAGTATGGGCATATTGAAGGCGACCGGGCGTTGGTGCAGATCGCCAAAATTTTAAAGACAACGTACCGCTCGGCAGACATCATCGCACGCATCAGCGGCGACGAATTTGTTATTTTAGCCCTGGACTCCACCGAGCACACCCGTGGGGCGATGATGGATCGTTTGTTGGAAAGAGAAACGCTTCAGATCCATCTCAGTCATCCGTACCGTTTGTCCTTCAGCGTTGGATACTCCCGCTATGAATGGGAGCAACCGCGATCGCTTGAATCTCTCTTTCAAGAAGCCGATCAGTCGATGTACGAGCGGAAGAAAGAGGCGAAAACTCTTTCGCTATAACATTCAATCAGCAGATCGTTTACTGAGTTGACGCGGCGAAATTGGATTCAGTCTTCTTCATAAGCGGCAGCTGCCATGGCCCGTTGGTAGCGGAAATCGATGCTGGCGGTTAAATGTGCGCCCAGTAGAATAATCACGCAGCTTACATAAATCCAAAACATGAGGGCCAGCACCGTGCCAAGTGAGCCGTATAAAATCTCATAGTTACCCAGACCCGAACTCAAATAGGCAGCAAATAAGCGCTTGGCCAGTTCCCAGGCGATGGCGGTCCACAATGCCCCGCCCAGTGAAGCCCGCCAACGGACTCTGGTATTCGGAATCCAGCGATAGGCTGCCATGAACATCAGGAAGCTAAACAGCGAAGGCAGAAGCAAACGTAATAGCGGCCAGACGGCCGAGTTTTCCAGTTGAATGCTGTTGAGAAACGGCGAGTCGATCAGTTTAATGATGTTGAGCAGCGCCGAGGATGCCAGCGATAGCGCAAGCAGCAAAATCAGCATGCCGATCATCGCCAAACCGAGCAGGCGCGTGCGGATGACATCGCGCGGTTTAATGCCAAGCCAGGCGCGGTTAATATTGCGCACCAGCGTGTCAAAAAAACCGGATGCCGACCAGACGGCGCCGACCAGACCGATCAATCCGATGGTACCGCGGCGGTCGAGAATTTCCTGGATATTCAATTCAATCAGCACCCGCGAATTTGGCAGGATCTGTGAGATGAAATCCAGCGTAACCGTGTAGGCGTCGCCGCTTTTCAAAACATAACCGACCACGGAGATGAGCACCAGCAGCAGCGGAAACAGCGAAAAGAGCGCATAATACGCCAGGCTGGCAGCCGCTTCTGCGCCGCGCGCCAGAGCGAAGTTCTTGGCTGTGACCCGCACCACGTCTAATGAGCCGCGGCTCCAGCGGTTGGCCACCTGATAATAAGGCAGCAATCTTTGTTTAAGCGTAGGTTTTTCGTCGCTGCTCAATCGTGAGGTTTCCTGAGATATGCGATTCTCTGTCATAGAGGAGTGTCAGCTTCCTGGACCATTCCAGCCATAACGCTCAAAGTCGACGTGTCCGTCGGGGTCAAACTCGACGCCTTCCTCGCTCAGGAGTTTCTCTTGCATGGCGCGCCCAAAGCTTGGCAAGCTTATTTTACCCTGTGAATTGATGACCCGCTGCCAGGGAACATCGTTACCCTGGGGCAGGGCAGCCAGAGCATATCCAACCATGCGTGCAGTGATTCCACCGCCAGCGATGCGTGCGATTTGACCATAACTGGCGACCAGCCCGCTGGGGATTTGGCGCACGATGGTGTAAACCACCTGCTGGTAGGTAGGATCCTTTTCCGGCTGAAAATCCATGCGAACCTCCCCTATGCCCGCCGCGCGCGGATTACCAGAAACCACGGATTATGCATCAGCTTATCATACAACTCGGGGTGAGTGGCTTGCATAGCCCGGACGGGTTGAGGCTCGAGCACCTGTTCAATCACGAATCCTGCTGCAATCACATTATGAAGCATGGTAGAGAGCGAGCGGTGATAATAGCTCACCTTGCCTGTATCCCATTCATCCTCGATGTAGGCTGTGGCAAAATAATCCGGCAGGTTGAATAGTTTAACGTCCATAATGGGATGGTGGGTCGAAAACACCAGGTTTCCGCCCGGCTTGAGCACGCGCTGAAATTCCAGCAGGGTAGGCGTCCAGTTTGCCAGATAATGGAGTACCAGCGGAGCAGCAACCAGGTCGAACTCGGCGTCGGCGGCGAAAGTTAACGGCTGGGCAAGATCGGCGTTGATCACT
>DATBWK010000003.1:0-7098 GCA_036514835.1 Bellilinea sp. | reverse complement strand
GCTTCACCGCGTTGGCTGTCGATGGCGGCATGATCTATGCCGACCGGCGATTTATGCAAAGTGCAGCAGATGCAGCCAGTATTGCTGGCGCAGGGGCTGTAGGTGATGGCGTTGAAGATCTAGATATGAAGTATGAGGAATGGAGTTGTACTGGCCTCGATACCAAAATTTCCTCTGCTTATGTCGTGACTGTAAATAAAGCGCTTGCTAATGATTTCACAATTTCTTGGAAGGCTGATTTAGGTACTGGCTCGAATAATGGTGTACTAATTACTTGCAACGACACTGAAAAGTATGTCGATGTAATGGTTATGCTCACCCGAGATACGAACACATCATTTGTTCACCTGATATCATTGGTAACGGGCGGCACATTGATTCCAATGCGTAACACGGTAACATCAATTAGCCGAATTGAACCCGGCATTACCACTGGAAATGGAGCGTCAATTGTCGCCCTTCGCACAAACCCTATCTCAAATAGTGATGTTTGTGTCACAGTAACTGGTACATCGGATGTTGTGCTAATCGATGGGGGCATTTGGTCAAATTGTGCTTTGACTATGACTGGTAATTCAAGCGTCGAAGTGGATGGTGGGAATATTCCTTATAATATTGCCAATTACCCTTATACCCCTCCATCAAGCGGAACGGTAAGCCCTGAACCAACCACTACCGATCAATTGCACCCGATAACTGAGCACCCCATCATAATTGATGGATCTGCAATATGCAACAACCCTACCACCGATCCTTATAATAATGTTTCCCAGCACAACCCAACTGGGACAACAACTTTAAATCCCGGGAATTATGGGAGGATAACGTTAACGGATGGAAAAATTATCCTCAATAAAGGATTGTATTGTATTAACGACCGTGTTTCGCTGAATGGGGGTGAGATTACCGTTAACACTAATTCCGATGGCGACCCCATCGAAGGTGTAACTCTTTATTTTACCGGCTCAAATTTCACAATTAATGGCGGTGTACATGTGGTTCTGACCGCTGGCAACATGAAGCCTACAAATGTTACGGATTACGCTGGCACGAAAGCAATAGAAGACTTGTTGCTTTATGTTCCCCCATCTGAGAATCCTGATATTGACATAAATGGGAATTCCGGATCGATAATCAGCGGAACCATTTACGCACCTTCAAGTTACATCTATATTGGTGGTACTACTAACCTGGATTCCGATTCGGGGGAAGAATTTAATATTACTTCATCCATCATTGGATTGGATGTTGCAGTAAAGGGGACACCTGGATTGAATATCCGCTATGACGCTGATTTTGATTATAGTTTCCCCACCTATTTGCAGGTTAGGAAATAACCAGGCTGATTACGAAATACCATGAAGCCGGCCGCGAGGCCGGCTTTTTATTTCCCTCGCCCCCTCGGGGAGAGGTTAGGTGAGGGGCATCTCTCAGTTTGCAAAACTATTAACTCGAATCGGTTAGTCTAAAGTTAGAATAGAAGTAATCAACGCCTAACAACGGGAGCAGCTTACGGCGATCCATTTAGATCATTGCCCGGCTTGCCCCCTCTTGTGTTCTCAAAGGCACTTTCACGGCTGCAAGGAGGGAACCAAATATGGTTAAACCAAATCGGAAGGATCAGCGCGCACAGGGTATGGTCGAATTTGCGCTGGCTGTTCCAATATTCCTGATGCTTCTATTAGGCGTTTTTGAGTTTGGCCGGCTGTTCATTACCTACACCTCGATCTATGCCGCGGCACGCGAAGGCGCCCGCTTCGGCGCCGCTGCCGAGAATCTATGCACTGGCGGCATTGAATCGCAGTCCGAGCGGGCTGGCGGTGTTGCTGGCAACCTGAACGTCACCATCAATTATGACAGCGGCGTGGGCACCGCAATCTTCAGCAACTGCTCCCAGGCCGAAGTTGGCGACCGGGTGATCGTCACTGCCTCGCGCCCCTTTGAATTTATTACCGGATTTATCCCGCTGCCGGGCGGTGTACCGATCACATTGAGCTCAACCGCTAAGCGCACCATCATTCATGATGCGGTTATGGTTTGGACGCTTCCTCCCCCACCGTAAACCAGGATACATTCCATGAAAACTCAACGTGTTCGGAATTCTGAAAAAGGCCAGAGCCTGATTGAACTGGCGATTATGGGTACAGTAATCTTGGTTTTGCTGGCTGGCGTGGTGGATTTGGGCCGCATGATGTACGAATACCTGACCATGCGCGACGCCATTCAGGAAGGCGCTGGATACGGCACCATCTACCCCGGATATTGCAACGAGATCGCTGCCCGGGTGATGGACAGTCTGCCCGACGCCAATTTCACGGTGGCGGTGACGGTGGACGGTATGAGTTGTTCGGCAGCCTATGCCGCCGATGCCGCCGCTGCTCTCAGCTACCATTTGCCAAGCCATGCCTGCTCTGGCAAGACCCTGTCTATAACCCTTGACCGTAATTTTATGGTATCCATGCCGCTGCTGGGCACCATTGTCGATCCGACGGGCGACGGTGTGCCCATGCATGTAGATATCGAAGACCGCATTGTGCGTCCAGAGTGCGAGTAAGGTGGAGGTAGAGATGAAGCAATTTCGCGCATCCGAACGGGGGCAAATCTTAATTCTGCTGGTTTTAGCCATGATTGGTATGCTCGGTTTAACAGCCCTGGCAGTGGATGGCGGTATGGTGTACGCCGATCGTCGATATATGCAGAGCGCAGCTGACGCTGCCACCCTGGCCGGGGCAGCCCGGATAGGTGACGGCATCGAAGCATTGGATATGGACGATAAAGAATGGAACTGCACGGCCTTGAACTCAAGTATCACCGCGGCCTACCAGGAAACCAAACTCAAAGCGGCTGCCAATGATTACGACATCGCTAAAAATACCAGCCTTGGCACGGCCGAGAATAACCAGGGCATGAAAATCGTGTGCAGCCAGACCGAGAAATACGCGGATGTGATGGTGATGCTGACCAACGACACCATCACTTCCTTTGTCCATTTGTTCACTGGCGGCCCAATGCGGAATACGGTTACTTCGATTACCCGGGTCGAGCCCGGGATAAACGCCGGCGGGAATTATGCCATTGTCTCGCTCAGCAAGTATTGCGGCAACAACAAGAATGTACCGACCTCCTTCGGCGGCACCAAGTTAAGCGGTACCACCGACGTGAAAGTCATGATTGGCGGCATCTGGTCCAACTCCTGCCTGGAAGCATCCGGCGGTCCGGACGTCACCGTGACCGAAGAAAATGGGAATACCATCAAGCCTAACAGTGTTTTGTACCACAACACGTTCCCATATTCCCCTCCTGGTTCTGGCACTTTGGACCCTGCACCTGTCGGCACCTCAGCTTACCATCCTCTGACCGAGGTTACCCTGCCATCGCCGGCACCCAGCTGTAAGAAGGAGGACACCGACGCCTATGATGCCAAGAACAATATTCAAGGTACGCTCGACCCTGGAAATTACAGCAATTTGAGCTTCAAGGGACCGACGACCTTAAATCCGGGATTGTATTGCATCAGCGGCACGGTTACGATGAATACCAATGCTACGGTCACTGGCATCGGGATTACCATCTACTACACCGGCACCAGCATGACGATTAACGGAGCCTCCGGTCCCAGTCTGTTGGCACCCAATTGGGACCCCACCCACGTCATAGAGCCAGTCAACGGCGCCATCGAAGACCTTTTGATCTATATCTCACCGGATGTACAGGCGGACATTAAAATTAACGGCACTTCCGATTCATATTTTACCGGCACGGTATACGGACCAACCAGCAATATTTTCATCGCTGGTAATGCCACCATGGGCCATGAAACGGTGGCCGAAATGGCTTTGATTGGCTACCGCGTGGATCTGACCGGCGCTTCCAACTTCAATATTAAATACAATGCCAATATGATTTACGCGTTCCCGCCAGATCTGGAAGTTCGGCGGTAGGATTAAAAAAAATTACAAATAGAGCTGGCTTAGGCCGGCTCTATTATTTTCCGACCAGGATTGATTGAATTTGTATGTTACAATTTTCACAGACGACCGCAGCCGAGGGGAAAGCAGGCTGTCAAAATCCCAACCCAGGCAGTAAATCCATGGAAGCTATCGAAGCCATTTTGACCCGGCGCTCGGTGCGCCGTTTTTCGCCCCAGCCAGTCTCGGAAGATGAGATTACCCTGCTTTTGCGGGCAGCCATGCAGGCGCCATCCGCCGGCAACGCTCAACCCTGGCACTTCGTGGTGGTGACGGAACGCAGCGCGCTGGATGCCATTCCAACCTTCCATCCTTTTGCAAAAATGACCGCCGAGTCACCCCTGGCAATTTTGGTGTGCGCCGATGAGGGCCTGGAGAAATATTCCAGCCGTTGGCCGTTGGATTGCGCCGCGGCAGTCGAAAATATGCTGTTGGCAGCCCATGCCAGCGGGTTGGGGGCGGTGTGGGTGGGGGTATATCCGGAAGCGCCGCGCATGAATGCCTTCCGCAGCCTGTTGAGTCTGCCGGAGAATATCCTGCCTGTGGCCTTGGTCGTCGCCGGACATGCCCAGGAAACCCCGCCCGCGATCAACCGCTTCCGCCAGGACCGGGTGCATTATGGGGCGTGGTAAACAAAAAGGTAGTTCGTGTCACGAATCAAGTGTCAGGTGTCAAGTAAAAAATCAGAGGTTGCCAGCCTTGTATCTATACTGCTGGTTGGTGGACAAATCAGGCTAATCCATGCCATTAATTCAGAAATTTGAGGATATTAAAGGCTGGCAGGAAGCCCGAGATCTGACCCAAAAGATCTACCGGATCACTGAGCAGCCGCCATTTTCTCGCGATTTTGAATTGGTTCATCAAATTCGTAGTGCGTCAGTTTCTATAATGGCAAACGTCGCCGAAGGATTTGATTGCGAGTCAAAAGTCGAGCACAGCCGGTTTCTCGGCTATGCTCGCCGGTCTGCTGCGGAAGTTCAATCATTATTGTATGTAGCTCTGGATGCAAGATTTATTAACCAAGAAACCTTCGATCTTCTTTATCAGCAGGCGAATAAAGCTAAAGCACTTATTGGGGGATTTAAACGACCTATCGACTCGTCGAAAGCATAACGGCGTATCACAGTTGGCCGTGACACGAGGCACCTGACACTTGGCACTTGACGCGTTTATTTCAGGAACTTATAGATGACCTTCGACGTATACATATTACAGAGATGCGCAGGCATCTTACGGGCTGTTCTCTGACCTTTAGAGTTTTCTAAATATTGGCTGTTTGGTGTTCTATTTGCATATTCGATAGTTGTAAAATAGAACAAACGTTGTATAATTAATACAAGAAACAGCGCAAGGTCAGGGGGCGACATTGCAGCACACGTTCTGGCACGCCGTCCAGACGAGCACGCCCGGTTTTGGGCTCACCTTCTTATAGCGAAGCTATTTCGCATAGTGAGGGTTATATTAATCAAACCTTCTGACACGCTGATTCTTCCCGGTGATTGGACCGCCGGGGTCGCGCCCTTCAGGAGGAGGAGGCACATAATGGCTACAGTGGTTTATCTGGTAGTGGGAGCGTTTGGCGTGGTTTTCCTGGCTTTGAGCCTGGTGACCTTCGAGTCTTCGGATCCTAAAAGCAATCGCAAATGATCCGATTCAAAATCTGCTCAAAATCCTCACCCCATTGCGGGAATCGTCCTTTGCACATGCGGGATACTTTTCTGCGCCATTAAACCGGGTGCCTGCGCCCAGGATGGGTGCTAACGCGTCAATTTATAGAATCGCTCCCGGCGGGTTTGCCTGCCGGGAGTTTTTTTATCCAAGTCGCGGAATAATCCCCTTTATGCGTAACCCCAAATGCACGATAATGTTAATAGCATTAATCAATGAGGATGGCAATCATGACCGCTGCTGAACAGGTGCGCATCCTGCGCGAACGCATCACCGACGAAATATTTCTGGCGCTTGGCATGTCCAAAACCGGCGTTTTTCGCCGCAGCCTTGGCTGGTTGTTCCGCCTGCCCACCCAGCGTTTTGCCAGCATATTCTCATCCGCCGACCAGGCAGCCGGTGAAACCGGTCTGTATGGCGCCGGCCAGGAGCTGCTGCGCAACCTTTCAGTAAGCTGCCAGGCACGCGGGTTGGAGACTCTGCCGCAGGAAGGCCCGCTGATCGTCGCCTCCAACCACCCAGGGGCGTATGATTCGGCTGCCCTGGCTGCCAGCATTCCGCGCCTGGATGTCAAAATCATCGTTTATGAGATCCCGTTTTATCATGCGTTGGAGAATATCCAGCAGCGGATGATCTTTGTCAGCCCTAATCCGGATTTACGCATGAGCGCTTTGCGCAGCGCCATCGACCACCTGCGCAGCGGCGGCGCGTTGATTCAATTTGGCACCGGACGCATTGACCCCGATCCGGCGGTGCAGGGCGGCTCGGCTGAAAATCTACAAAACTGGTCGCCAAGTCTGGAGATCATGCTGCGAAAGGCGCCAGAAACCCAATTATCGCTGGCAATGGTCAGCGGCGTGTTGATGAAGCGCTTCGTCCACCATCCCCTGACGCTGCTGCGCCAGCATCCCATCGCTCGCCGGCGCATTGCCGAGTTCATGCAGGTGATCTGGCAGCTGATCACACGCAAGGACCCGGGCATCACCACGCAGATCAGCTTTGCGCCGCCGTTGTCTACCAGCGACCTGCAAACAGGCGCTAACGGGCGTTGGATGGATGAAATCATAGGGCGGGCGCGAACTTTACTAGCCGAACATACCACCGCGATCGATCCCGTGGTTCCGGGACACGCCTAAATCGTGCTAAAATGGGGGCTACTCGATCATTTTTGATTCCCGGAAGGTAAATTATGTCCCCCGATGTTTTTGAAGAGTTAAAGTGGCGCGGCATGGTATATGACTATGTCGAAGGCGTTCAGGACCTGCTGGCTCGTGAAAAGGTGACCATCTATAACGGTTTTGACGCCACCGCCGATAGTCTTCACATCGGGCACATGGTGCCGCTGATCGCGCTGGCGCGGTTGCAGCGCTACGGGCATCATCCCATCGCGCTGGCAGGCGGCGGCACGACCATGATCGGCGACCCGAGCGGTAAAGCTACCGAACGCAAGTTGATCACACGC
>DATBWK010000002.1:0-7337 GCA_036514835.1 Bellilinea sp. | reverse complement strand
GGCTGGTTCGAGTCGGCCGGCATCCCCCTCGATGGCTACCCGGCGCTGCGGTAGCCGGACGCTTCAAGCCAATATTGTATAACAGGGTGGAATTTTATGGGCTAAAGTTAAAATTTGGAGGTTGAAATGGAACCGTGGTTGATCAACGAGATTGAGACT
This sequence comes from Bellilinea sp., assembly GCA_036514835.1. Lineage (GTDB taxonomy): Bacteria > Chloroflexota > Anaerolineae > Anaerolineales > Anaerolineaceae > Bellilinea. Next base: position 7,178 of record DATBWK010000002.1, on the reverse strand, counting down.
CTGGAAGCCAGGATCGAAGAGATGGGTTCGCCGGAAGATCTTACCCGCGAGATCCAAAAAATACGCGAAGACGCTGTCCGTATCACGAATGCCGGCTTTTTACAGGGGATTATGTCCCCGCTGATATTGGAAGCTGATGGTCTGAAGCAGCGTCTGGAACGGTTGCGTGGGAAAGTAAATTCATAAGCCGCGCATCCCTCACAAAGGTGATACAATAAATCTACATATTTTAGGATAGCGATCCGAATTAGCCAATCCTCATTTAGGATTGGCATTTTTTATCAGGACAGGAGGCGGCGATGGATTTCAATATAGGTGATCACGTCGTTCACTGGACCTTTGGCGTCGGGAAGATCGTCGGCGTGGAGGAACGTAAGCTCGCGGACCAGACTGCACTCTTCTACATGGTGCAGGTTCGTGACCTCACGATCTGCGTTCCAGTGGACGCCAGGACGGAGAGCCGCTTGCGGGCTCCCAAGTCATTCAACGAATTTAAAAATTTATTCTCCATTCTAAAAGAATCTGGCGAGTCTCTGGCTGAGGATCGCTTTGTGCGCAAGTCTCAGCTGCGCAAAGAATTGGCGGATGGCAAAGCTGAGTCGATTTGCCAGGTGATTCGTGACCTCACCGCCTTGGCGCGCAAAAAATCGCTCAATGATGACGATAAAAATATACTTCGCCGGGCAGAAAGTCTGCTGTGCGCGGAGTGGTCATACTCCTTATCCGTGCCATTGACACAGGCGGAAGGCGAACTACAACAGTTGTTGCTGGAACCCAGCGTTTAATCCAAAAGCAGACTTCTCCCCAGTCTGCTCCTTGCTTTAACGTTTTTTCTCAGCGCTTCCGCTACAATTGATTCGCTATGGATACGCGCCAGCGGGTCATTCAAAGATTCAAACAGCGCTTCGGCAAACCCCCGGAAGCGCTGGCTTTTGCCCCGGGACGGGTAAACCTGCTTGGCGAGCATGTAGATTACAATGACGGCATTGTTCTACCGGCTGCCATTGACCGACTGACAACCATCGCTTTTTCAGCTGCCCCCGACGCTGATTCCTGTCTGGTAGCACTCGATTTCTCGGAGGAAACCAGTTTCTCACGCCTCAGCCGGCAGGAAAAATGCACGACCACTGGCACACCTTTGCCGATATGGGCGCATTATCCAGCTGGAGTTGCCTGGGCAATCGATTCGGCCGGGCTAACTGCTCCAGCTCTGAATGCAGTCTTTGCCTCCGATGTTCCCATCGCCGCTGGTCTCAGTTCTTCCGCCTCGGTCGAGATGGCTTTTGCCAAAGCCTGGTCTTACCTGGGAAAATGGTCGTTGTCTGGGATTGAGTTCGCGAAATTAGGCAGGAAAGCCGAGAATGACTATGTGGGCATCCATTCCGGGATAATGGACCAGTTCGCATCAGCTTGCGGCATTGTAAACAAGTTGCTGCTGCTTGACTGCCGCACATTGGATTGGCGCAGTCTGCTGATGCCCGAGGGTGTGGACATTATTGTGGCAGACTCCACCATCCGCCGCCAGCTGACCGACAGTGCCTACAATGACCGCCGTCGGTCCTGCGAAGCCGCACTGGCAGAATTACGCCAGGTCATTCCGGGGATTCGCTCCTTGCGGGATGTCAGCCTTGAGCAATTTAATCAGCATTGCCACCGCCTTTCACCCACGGATGAAAAGCGCGCCCGCCATGTGGTGGAAGAAATTAACCGCACCCAACAGGCGGTAATATTGTTGGAAAACGGGTGTATTCGAGAGTTTGGTCAGATGATGAACGCCTGCCATGCCTCACTGCGCGATCTTTATCAGGTTTCTACTCCAGAATTGGACTTCCTGGCTGAAACCGCTCAAAACCTGCCGGGCTGTATTGGGTCACGGTTGACTGGCGCGGGTTTTGGCGGCTGCACGGTGAACCTGGTGGAAAAATCCTCCACAACGGATTTTACAACTGCCCTTGACGAAGCATATCGGCGAAATAGGGGGCTTAACCTGAAAGCATACATCTGCAAGCCATCCGCAGGCCATCGGGTTCTGTCGCTGCATAAAAACCGCGCCTCATTAGCCTAATTCTTTGAAATTGGCCGTTGCTATTGAATTCTCGATCAAAAAAGTTTATAATTTTTAAACCGCAAAACAAACCGCAAAATACCATATCGGATGCGATGACCCTATCTCTATCTACCTGGACGCCAGGGGGTGGGCGAGCAAGTGGCGTAACCGGCCGTGATCAATCAATTTGCACGGCTTTTTTTGCGTCTATAGACGGTTCGTCTGAAAAGAGAAGGGAGGGAAATCACTCGCGGGGGAATCTCGAGGTTTTATTTCGCACTTCCATTCACCACATTCACAAATCCACATTCATATTTTTTTTGCACACAAACCGGAGGGGTCAGATGCAAACGAAAAAAATACAGCGGATGCTGACGTTGTTCGTCGCATTCATTACTGTTTTTTCGATTCTATTCTCGCCAGGGGCGGTATCAACGACCAGGGCAGCCGTAAGTACGCCCACAACTTTCACTATCCTACACACAAATGATTTTCATGGAAACCTTGAGTGGAAATCCGGAGGCAGTTCCAGCAATCCGGGCAGCGCCCGGGTCGCAGCGGTTGTAAATGAAGTCCGAACTGCTCTCGGAGCGAACAATGTTCTCTTGTTGGATGCCGGTGACGAAATGCAGGGAAGTCTGCTTTCCAATATTCAGCAGGGGAAGCCCACCATCCACGTTTACAACACCATGGGTTATGATGCTGCCACCTTTGGCAACCATGAATTTGACTGGGGCCAGGATGTTTTGGCGGCACGGACAGGGGAAGCGTTATACCCTTATGTTACGGCGAACATTGTAAAAAATGACACCGGCAACTGCGCCACAGCGGGTTGGACTAAACCAGACTTTGCGGATGCCCCGTATGAAATCCTTACCGTGGGTACTGCTCCCAACCTGGTCAAGGTGGCAGTAATCGCGGTAACCACGCCGGAAACACCCATTATCACCATTGCCTCTGCCACCGCCGGCCTGTGCTTTAAGGATCCAGCCGACTCGATCGTTCATTATTATGCCGATATGAAAGCGGCGTCGGATGTTATCGTGGTGATCAGCCACCTTGGCTATGCCGATGGGGGTTACGGCTATGGTCTTCCGATTTACGGCGATCAAACATTGGCTCAGAAGCTCACCACAGCGGGAAAACCTGTAAACCTGATCATTGGCGGTCACAGCCATACCGCCTTGGATGTTGCCACTACTCCAACCGGTACAACAACTAAAGTGGTTCAGGCTGCTTACAACGGCCGGCGTGTTGGACGGGCTGACATCACAGTTAATCCAGACGGAAAGGTCGGCGTTAATTGGTCTGTCACGGTCGTGCCTACTGGTGCCACTGCACCCGTGGATACAGCCGTCGCGGATGTGATTACCAGCTACGCCAACGATCCGGCTTATCAGGCTTTAGTCAACCAGGAAATTGGCTGGACCAATGTTCCGATCACCCGTAACTATGACGGCGACTCGCTGATGGGCGCATTTGTCAACGATGCCATCTACAACGACCTGAACACAGACGCCGTCGCGGAAAATGACGTGGACATGGTCTTCAACAACTCAGGCGGTTTGCGGGCCGATGTTACCTGTGCGGCTTATCCCTGCAAACTGACTTACGGCATGTTGTTCAGCGTCCTGCCGTTCGGAAATGCCACCGCTATTGGCACCATGACCGGTGAGCAAATTTATGAATTGTTGAATCAGGCTGCTTCGCTGAATAAGGGCGCCATTCAACTGTCCGGTGCACGGTACAGTTTCTATAACTATCGTCAGGATCTAGATCCTGATCCTGGAAAAACCAACTTCAAAGCCTGGTCCTGGGGCGCGTTTGACGCCTGTGTAATTAACCAGAGCAGCGGGTTGTGCGAGCCATTAGAATTCGATAAAACCTACCGGGTCGCTACCAACGAGTTCCTGGCGCCTGCCGGACAGGATAATTTTTATGCCTTCAAGTACATGAAGAACATTAGCTACTGGGGCGACATGCTGCTTGGGGTCAACCGCTGGGTGAGTGCAAACTACACCGTGGCTACTCCCTTCGCCGGCGTTCTGGATGGACGTATCACCCGCGACGGCAACGGCGATGATCTGTACGACCCCGGTGAAATCGTGCCGTTGACCATTTTGCACCACAACGATATGCACGGCAATCTGTATAAAGCGCAATATGCTGGATATACCCAACTGGCAACTTTGATCAATCAGGAACGGGCCTACAACCCGAACCGCACCTTGCTGCTCAATTCGGGCGATGATATCCAGGGCGATGGTTTTGCCTTCTTCTTCAAAACTTCGTACACAGGCGCGGCGGTGGATGGCACCGAACTCCCGGTCAATTTGTGGACGAATCCGATCATGGCCGTGATGAACGCCATGGATTACGACGCCATGACCCTTGGCAACCACGAATTCAACTTTGGCGGCGAAGTGTTCGCAGGGGTTCTGGGTCAGGCTGCTTTCCCAGTCTTGCAGGCAAACATTGCCGATGATGGTCAGTATGGGCTGGCAGCCGCCAATGGAGGGGTTGGAGTTCAACCATACATCGAGAAATCGGTTGGCGAGGAGGGGATCAATGTTGCGATCCTTGGTATTGGCAACCACCGCGTGCCCAATTACGAACTGCCAAGCAACATTCCAGGGTTAACTTTCTCCGACCCTCTGACCAAAGCTCAGGAATTGTCAGACCAATTACGACCTAGCAATGACGTGGTGATTGCGCTGACGCATATCGGCTTTACTGAGGATCCCAAGAGCGTTGAGGTTGACAAGAATGTGGATACCAACCTGGCAAAGACCGTAACCGGTTTAGACGCCATTGTTGGCGGGCACAGCCATACCAATCCGGCGTCTGGGTTTGGTCCCAGCAAGTATTTGCCAACCTATGTTGTGGATCCAGACGGCATTCCGGTGATCATCAACCATGCCTACCGCTATAACAACACCCTGGGTGAGTTGTTCATTGGCTTGCGGGAAAAACCGGGCGGCGGATATGATGTGGTTTCGCGCGCGGGTCAGTATATTTCGGTTGTCATGGGTACAAGTGCTACACCAGAGGACCCAACAATTAAGGCCATCGTGGATCCCTATGTCACTTACTTCACTGCCTATAATAACAAGGTGGTCGGTCAGACTACCGTGCCGATCGATGCGCTGAAAGCCTACACCGAAGAAACCAACGGGGCGAACCTGCAGGCTGACGCGGCGGTGTTTGAGCTCGAGTCGAATGGAATTTACCCAGATTTCCATCTTTCAGGTGCAATGAGCAACCGGGCAGTCGCGACCAGCGGTCCATATCCTGTCACATTGATGGTCAAGGATATGTTCACCCTCATGCCGTACGAAAACTCGCTGGTGGTCATGGAGATGAACGGTCCGCAGATTAAAGCGGTGCTGGAGCGCGCCTATCGGAATTACTATTACTACAAGTATGTTACGGGCTACGGCGGTTACTCCTATTACACCACCTGCATGATCGATATCAACGCCGGCGGCAAGATCACTTACAACGACCTCTATCCTGCGGCATACGATGCCACAAAGGAATATGTCGTATCGCTGGAATTCGACGGGCAGGAGGTGGACTTCGACGACGCAGATACTTACTATAAGGTGTCAACGGTCAATTACCTGGCAGCTGGCTCATGCAACTTCAATAATGGCGGGGTTAGCCTGTGGCCGCTGAATCAAATTGTCAATGACACGCAATACTACGTCCGCGATACGGTCATCAATTACATCACAGACCAAGGCATCGTATCACCTGCGATCGAGGGCCGGCTCAGTTTTATAAACGATGTTGCTGGTCCCATCATCACCATCAATGCTCCGATAGCGAAGACCTACCTGCAATCGGAAAGCATCACCTTTGACTTCACAGCAGTGGATGAACCCGCGGGCATTGATATGATCTGGGCAGACTTAGACGGCGTTCCTGTCATGAATGGACAGGTACTCGAGTTGTACACCGTTCTCCCTGGCGATCACACGTTCACAGTTTACGCTGTCGATAAAGCTAACAACCAGACCAGCCTGGCCGTGTCCTTCAGCATTGAAGCGACGCCGCAAACTCTGATTCAGAGTCTGCGGAATTTCTATGACACCGGCCTGATTGACAATAAAGGCATCTACGAGGGCTTATTGGCCAAACTGAAAGCAGCGATGTTAGCCAAGCGTGTTGAAACCAAGCTGAACCTTTACGAAGCCTTCATCAGCATGGTAGAGGCGCAGAGCGGCGTGCATATTACGACAGAAGCAGCACAACAATTGCTTGCATCTGTCCAATATGTTATGGACCAACTCGAATAAACCCGTCGCGAAACACCTCTGAGCTCACCACACTCCCCGCTGTTGCAAGCGGGGAGTGTGTACTTTCAACGCCCCCCAATGGTTTCTTTCAGCGCCAACAGGTGAACTGGTGTCAGCTTCAGGTTCGGGTCATTCAATAATTCCACATCATCCAGCAGTTGATCCAGCCGCTCGTTGATCTGCCACTTGGTGTCCGTTTCCATCCTGGCGCGGTTCAGGATGCGTAAAACAGCTGCTCTTAACTCCACCTTTTTATCCAACAGCGCAATGCCCTCCACGGTAACCCGCAGGGTTTGGTTTATTCCCAGGGAAATGGCATCCACCAGCACCGTTCGGGCAGCTACGTCGTAGCTAAATCCAGTCTCAACTGCGGCGCCGTCTATGTTGGCTTCGACTGCGGTCGGCAGACCCACCCCGCGGAACAGGATTCGGTAGTTCCTTTTCGCGGGAATGATGCTCGTGTCACCGGCAGCTGACGAGATGCGCACCGCCAGTTTACTACCGTCCCAGGTTGACTCAAAATCAGTACGGCAGCCGCCTGAAACTTGATACTCCTGTGATACGCCATCGTCCTCGTACAGCCTGAAGTGCCCATCTTCGCCGGGAAATACCACCAGATCGATGGCGGTCGGATTGGCGGTTCCATTTTCGCGGCTGTCGGTTGCCAACGGCAGGATCGCGCCGGCTTTGGCGAATAGGGGAATTTCCTCCAGCCCGCTGTATATCGGCTTCCACCCTCCGCCAGCGACCGGTTCACCGCTGAAAAAGTTGAACCACTCGCCGGGTGGAAACCAGATCACCTGCCGGTTGAGGTTGGTATCCGGGTCGAG
>DATBWK010000001.1:0-5688 GCA_036514835.1 Bellilinea sp. | reverse complement strand
CAGGTCGGTGCCGGGCCCGCGATACTTCAGTGCGGTGTAGTTCTTGTTATTTAACATATCCGTGCGCGACTCCAACTGGCGAATGTGTTCTTTCCACAGAGCCACCGGATCATCGTGTTTCAGCCGGGTCACCTCGAAAATGGCGTCCCATAATTTAGCCATCTGCTCATCCGGACTTATGCCTGGGAACACTTTGGCTGCCCAGGATGGAATCGGGATGCTGACCACGCACCAGTTGGTGCTGTTTTTGGTGATCAGTTCAAAATAAGGCCTGGCATGTTTAGCGGTGGTCTTGGTGGCAATCCCCACCAGGTTGGAATCCTGATCCTTGAGTAAATCCGGATTTTCAGCATAAATGGAAAGCATGGCATCGCCGGCTGCGGCGTATTCTTCCAGCACCTTCAAGCGGTAGGCAGAGATTTCTTCAAAGGAATCGCGCGGGGCATGCTCAAAACGCGCCAGGGTGATGTCCTCGTCGCTGTAGAGCACGTCCACCAGGCGGGCACCGGCCTTGTAGGCGCTGACGGTCACCAGGCGCGCCAGTGGTGCAGCCTGAATAGGGGCGCGGATAATTAATTTTTGCCCGGCCCGCACATTTAATCCAACATGCACGATCAAGTCAGCATACTTTTGCAGAGTCGTTTCAAAATCGAATGCCATGCATATCCTCCCAGGAAATCAGTTCGTCTCGAGAAATTATATCCCGAATGGAAAAACAGGCCTGGCTCTTTCTGTGGATTATCTGTGAATGGCTCCCGGTCGATTGTATCCAGCCGTCAATCAGAGTATATTCAAGAGAGATATTATTCATAGGAGGCAAATTAATGCGTAGTAAATTTCCGGTACTGCATGTCATTGTGTGGATTTTTCGGATCCTGGGCGTTTTAGTCCTGATCATGTCACTGGTAGCCGGGATTGCCGGGCTGGTGGGCGGATTTACCCGCGGCTTTGGCATGATGGATCGCTATCAATTTGGCCCGATGATGGGTTACCGCGGCGGCTTTGGCATGTTCTTCGGCGGATTGCTGAGCGGCATCTTCCTGTATGGCTTTGGCGAGGTGATTGCCGTGCTGCTCTCCATTGAGGAAAATACCCGCTCGAACCGGCGCCTGGCGGAAGAAAAACCGCAAGTGACGCCCGAGACGCCCGTCAATCTGGGCTAGGTCAAACACAAACATCGCAATTTCTTTCATCCAGGGGCGAATATTGTCAATTCGCCCCGGTTTGATTTAAAGCCGCAATTCTCGTGAGCGAATTGATGACCACTTCATTCGACTATCGTGTAGAATCAACCCAGGTAATTTCTTAGCCAGTCCTGCGGAATCAGACCAAGAATGAGCGAATCGAACCAACCGTTGCGCGTGACCGTCTCCTCCGATCAGGCCATTTTCCTGCGCGGAATGGCAGCCATTTTGCAAACCATCAAGAGGGTGGAATTGGTTGGCGAAGCCCAGAACGGGCATGATGCGCTCCAACTGTGCAAACTCACCCAGCCAGATGTGCTGCTGCTCGACCTCAAAGACCCGGTGGAGGCACGCCGGCTGGCGCTTAACATTCACCAGGAATGCGAAAAAATTCGCATCATTTTGCTGCACGCCTGCCCGGAGGATGAGCCGGCACTGGAAGATCTGGCAGCCCAGCGGCTGTATCTTTTCTCACGGGATGTGTCGGAGGAGGAGTTCAAAGCCGCCTTCGAACGGGTCAGCCGCGCGCCGTTGACAGAGGTCGTTATGGCAACGCCTGTGGTGGTACACACAGACCCGGTGCAGCCTGCCCCAGCCAGTCAACCCGCAAAACCGACTGCTCTCAGTCCAACCCGCCCTGGCGAATTGATGGCACGCGAACTTTATATGGCAGGCAAAATTCAAGCCGATATCCTGCCCGAGAAAGCGCCGGTGTTGAGCGGCTGGCAAATTTCGGCTGAACTCGAGCCGGCGCGCGAAACATCCGGCGATTTTTATGATTTCATTCCGCTCACTCAGCAAAAATGGGGGCTGGTGATCGCGGATGTGTCCGATAAGGGCATGGGTGCCGCGTTGTTTATGGCTCTGTCCAGTTCGCTGGTGCGCACCTATGCCGCCCGTTTCCCCACCCTGCCATCTCTGACCATGAGCGCGGTCAATGAACGAATTCTGACCGACACGCGCGGCTCGATGTTCGTCACCTCGTTCTTTGGCATCCTGGAGCAGCACACCGGACGGTTGATCTACACCAATGCCGGGCATCCCCCGGGATTCATCATCAGCAACCCGCGCGGCAAAAACCCGATCACCGCGCTGCGTCCCACCGGCATGGCCTTGGGCGCCAGCGAGCAGGGCCGCTGGACGCAGAAAGTCGCCAGGCTGGCACCCGGCGACCTGTTGGTGTTGTATACCGACGGTATCACCGAGGCTGCCAACCCTGAGGGTGAGATGTTTGGCGAAGACCGTCTGCTCGATATGATTCTGGCCAACCTGCAGCGCAGTACGAACGATATCAAACACCTGCTGCTGGAAGAAGTGCACAACTTTGTGGCTGGCACCCCTCGGCAGGATGACATTGCGCTCATCATACTGCGGCGCGAAGCGTAAACCCCCTGAATTTCACATTCCCCATCCCTTTGATACAGGACAACTCCTTGCCTGATTCCGCAGGTTGGATCCTTAATTTTCAAGCGCCGGTGACTGATCCGGCGGATTTGATTCTGCAGGCGGGTGGAAAAGGCGCCAATCTGGCTCGCCTGGCGCAGGCTGGATTGCCTGTTCCTGAGGGCTTTATTCTGACCACCGCCGCCTACCGCGACTTCGTTAACGCCAATGGGTTGGCGGACCTGATCTTAACAGCCCTGCCGCCGGGCGGATCGATCGGCCCGGACGCGCTGGAAGAATCATCGAGAATCATTCGCAGTCTATTCGCAAGCGGTCAAATGCCCCCGGCGCTTGAGGCTGACCTGCGTTTCGCCTATGCCGCTCTGGGGTCGCCGCCGGTGGCGGTACGCTCATCTGCCACCGCGGAAGACACGCTCGAGCTTTCGTTCGCCGGTCAGCAGGATACTTTTCTGAACGTCATCGACGACCACAGCCTCCTCCAGGCAGTGATCGGCTGCTGGAGCTCGCTGTGGACGGCACGCGCCATTGGCTACCGCACCCATAACCGCATTCCCCATGCCGGATTGGCGCTGGCGGTAGTGGTGCAGCGCATGGTACCCAGCGAGGTATCGGGGGTGCTTTTTACCTCCAACCCGTTGACGGGTCTGCGCAGTGAATCCGTGATCGACGCGGCGTTTGGGCTGGGTGAAGCACTGGTTTCCGGTAAAGTCGAACCCGACCAGTACCTGGTTGATACAAGCAGCAACCAGATAACCCGTAAAACGCTCGGCGCCAAGGCTCGCGCCCTTCATTCACAGTCCACAGGAGGCATATCCTGGGATGAAACCAACCACAGCCAGGTGCAGGCACTCCCCGACGAACAAATTCTAGCGGTAGCACAGATGGGCGAGCAGATCGAAACCCTTTATGGCCTGCCGCAAGACATCGAATGGGCCTGGGCTGACCAGAAATTGTATATCCTGCAATCCCGCCCGGTCACTTCCCTGTTCCCTATCCCGCCCGGACTGACGCCCAACCCATTGAAAGTGATGGTGTCCTTCGGCGCGGTGCAGGGGTTGCTGGATCCGATCACCCCACTGGGCCGCGATACGTTCCGCTACATTTGTAGTTTCGCAGCCGGCCTTTTTGGGATCAAGATGACGCCAGAGAACCAGACCATTGTTTTCACCTCCGGCGAGCGCTTATGGATGAACATCACCACACCATTTACCAATTCGGTCGGCCGCAAAGTAATATTAGGCGCTATTGCACTGGTTGAACCTGGCGCCCGCGAAACACTGAAAGCGCTTAGCGCCGACCCTCGTCTGCAGCTCGGTAAACCTGGAATTAGCTGGCATGCCCGGCGTCAGATCGCGCATTTTGCCGTGCCGCTATTCGGCAACGTGCTGCTCAATCTGATCGCCCCGGCTGCCCGGCGGAAATCCATCGTAGCCCAGGGGGAAGCGCTGCTGGCAGAGGTCCAGACGGAGATTGCAAAAGTCGAAGGCACTCCCCGCGAACGGTTGGGCTTCCTGTCTGCTTTGTTACCTCAAGTTGTCGATGTTCGGTTGCCGCGCCTGTTCATAAAATTTGTCTCAGGGGTGGTTACCGCCATGGCGTCGCTGCAGGCGGTCAATAAATTGAGCCACAGACTTGCGCCTGAAACCAGCGAAAAATCCGACCAGCTTTTCCAAAATCACGTCCTGGAAATCATGCGCGGGCTGCCGCACAACCCGACCACGGAAATGGATTTGCTGCTGTGGGATACCGCCCAGGTGATTCGTTCCGACGCAGCACAAATGGAATATTTCCAATCCAAAACGCCTGTTGAACTGGGGAGGGATTGGAAGGACGGGAAATTTCTACCCGCGGCGATAATTTCGCTTCAGCCATTTTTAGACCGCTACGGCGGGCGCGGGCTGGGAGAAATCGATCTTGGGCGCGAACGCTGGGTGGAAAACCCGACGCCGGTGTTCGAAGCGCTGACCGGCTACTTGAAAATGGACGACCCGGCTCTGGCGCCAAATGCCCTCTTCGAGCGCGGTGCCGCCGCTGCGCAGCAAGCCATCGATCAAATGGCACTTCAGCTGCGCTCAACGCGCGGCGGATGGTTCAAAGCACTTTTGCTGAAATTCTTCGCCAGGCGCGTCCGACGTCTGATGGGCATTCGCGAAAGTCCAAAGTTCTTTGCGGTGCGTCTGTTCAACCTGATCCGCCAGGAATTGCTTAAATGCGGCGCGGAGCTGGTTGCTGCGGGCAAATTGATCCTGTCCGATGACCTGATGTACCTGACGTACACCGAGATGGCGGATTTCGCCAATCAGGACGATTCAACCGCCTGGCGCGAGCTGATCGCCAGCCGCCGCCGCGCCGCCGAGCTGGAAAAGCATCGCCGACAGATTCCGCGCCTGCTGCTCAGCGATGGGCGCGCTTTCTACGAAGGCATTCAAGCTGCTGAGGGATCGACTGCCATTGCCGGCAGCCCGGTTTCACCTGGCAGCGTCGAAGGCAGTGTGAGGGTGGTGCTCAACCCGCACCATGCCGACCTGCAGCCCGGCGAGATCATGGTCTGCCCCGGCACCGACCCCTCCTGGACGCCCCTGTTCCTGACCGCCAGCGGATTGATCATGGAAGTCGGCGGCATGATGACCCATGGAGCGGTGGTAGCCCGCGAGTACGGCATTCCCGCCGTGGTCGGCGTGGACCGCGCCACAGAGCGATTGAAGACCGGCATGCGCATCCGTCTGGACGGCTCGAGCGGCCAGATTGTTATTTTGGAGTAAGGGACCTTGTCATCCTGAGCGAGCGGTCTCTGCGAAGGAAGGATCTCTCCTGAGTCAGTCCGAGACGTTTCGGGCAAAAGCCACGCCCTCAATCACAGATTGCCCTGTGGGCAACATGACAGACAATAAAAGGCGAGCGGCCTGCGTAATACAGACCTTGTCATCCTGAGCGAGCGGTCTCTGCGAAGCGAAGGATCTCTCCAAAGTCAGTCCGAGATGTTTCAGGCAAAAACCAAGCCCTCAATCACAGATTGCCCTGTGGGCAACATGACAGACAATAAAAGGTGAGCAGCCCGCGAAACATAGACATTGTCATCCTGAGCGAGCGGTCTTTGCGA